>JAVCCC010000048.1 GCA_030765785.1 Candidatus Aceula lacicola
AGGAGGCATGTGACAAAGCAGTTGCGATTATTAATGGCATTGTAGTAGAGCCTGAAATCGGAAAAATTTATGATGCTGAGGTTAAGAAGATTATGAACTTTGGTGTTTTTTGTGAATTCATGCCTGGCAAGGACGGCTTGGTTCATGTTTCTGAATTAGCGAGTGAATACATCAAGGATATTGAGTCAGCTGTGAAAGTTGGCGACAAGTTTAAGGTTAAAGTTATTAAAATCGATGAACAGAAGCGTGTTAATTTAAGCAAAAAACAAGCTGAATGAAATCTCAGTATGTCAACGAGATAAAAGGTGTTATCATTCTGGCCGTGGCGTTAATACTCCTGGCCAGTTTGATTTCTTTCGATCCTGCGGATCTTTCGTGGTACACGTCTAATCCAAATGTTCCTGCTCACAATCTTATTCGAATCTTTGGTGCTTTCTTAGCCGGAGGCTTGTTGCTGGTTATCGGATATAGCGCATATTTTATTGCGCTTTTTTTATTTTTTTGGAGTTGGAATAAGTTTGCAGATCGAGAAATGCAGTTTTCAGTTTCAAAGCTAGTCAGCTTTGGCGTTATTTTTATTGTTTTAAGTTCCCTATTTAGTCTTATTGGCCCACAAATAGAAAGTATGCGCTTTGCGCGTTCTGGCATTGTGGGCATTTTTGTTTCAAATTTTCTTGTAAAATATTTTGGTTTGGTTGGTTCATATATTATTTTAGGTGCTCTTGCTGTTTTGACATCTATTGTTATTGGAGAGTTTCTAATTTATCCGTTTATTTTAAAAGTAGTTGAGGCGACTAGAGAATTTATTGATTTCTTAAAAGAAAAACGAGAAAAGAAAAGAAAATCGCAAGAAGAAAGCTTAGCGTCTCGTCTTCGAGAAAAAGCGAAGGCGCAAATGGTTCAAGCCAAAAAAGTATTTACAAAGTCTAAAAAGCAAGAAGACGATGAAGATGAAGAAGAGGAAGATGAAGAAGTTTCTTCGGCGCCTCGTAAACCAAGAATCCGAATTGCAAAGCCACAGCCTTCTTCGTCAAGTGATGAGGCAGATCAGGAGCCTAGATACGTCGGAGAATATAATTTACCAGGTTTAGATTTATTAAAAGATGCTCCAGCTGTTTCTGCGCAAAAACAAGAGGATGATTTATCGGGGGGAGCAAAAATTTTAGAAGAAACGCTTGCTCAGTTTGGTGTTTCTGTTCGAGTTGTTGATATTGAACAAGGACCGGTGATTACGCGTTATGAGCTTGAGCCTGCGCCAGGAGTGAAGGTGCAAAGGATTACAGCTCTTTCTGATAATATCTCTCTTGCGATGAAAGCATCTTCTGTTCGTATTTTAGCTCCAATCCCAGGAAAGAATCGTGTTGGAATTGAAGTGCCGAATGGATCATCAAGCATGGTTTGTCTTAAAGAAGTTTTATCGCAAGGAAATTTTACGGCATCGAAGTCTCGTCTTACGTTAGCGCTTGGAAAAGATACGGCTGGCAAGGCTATGGTTGCGGATTTAGCAGAGATGCCGCATCTTTTGGTTGCTGGAACAACTGGATCTGGAAAAACGGTTTGTTTAAATAGTATTATCTTGTCAATGCTTTATAAATATGGTCCTAATGAAGTAAAGTTTTTGATGGTTGATCCAAAGATGGTCGAGTTAAGTCAGTATAATCCGATTCCGCATTGTTTATGTCCAGCTGTAACAAATCCAAAGAAAGTAACGGCAGCGCTTCATTGGGTTGTCGGAGAGATGGAGTCGCGGTATTCACTGCTTGCAAAAACAGGATCTCGCAACATTGTTGATTATCATAAAAAAGGTAATGGGATGCCCTATATTGTTGTTGTGATTGATGAGCTTGCTGATTTGATGCAGATTTGTCCTAAAGAAGTCGAGAGCGCAATTACACGCTTAGCGCAATTGTCACGAGCCGTTGGAATTCATTTGATTTTAGCGACGCAGCGACCATCAGTAGATGTTATTACTGGTGTTATTAAAGCAAATTTTCCAGCGCGTATTTCATTTAAGGTTGCATCAAAGATTGATTCTCGAACTGTTTTAGATATGAATGGAGCTGAAAATTTGATTGGGAAAGGTGACATGCTTTTCTTGAAGCCTGGTGAGGCAAAACCAATTCGAGGGCAGTGTTGTTATGTTTCTGATGATGAGATTGCAAAGGTTATTGATTTTATTAAAGTTCAGCAAGAGCCCGTCTATGATGATAGCATTATTGCAAAACAAAAAATTTCTGCAACTGGTGTTTCTAGTCAGAAAGATGAGCTTCATGATGAGGCTGTGCGTTTGGTTATTGAAACAAATCAGGCATCTGTTTCAATTTTACAGAGGCGCATGCGTTTAGGGTATACGCGGGCAGCAAGATTGATTGACATGATGGAACAGGAGGGAATCGTCGGACCATATTGCGGAAGTAAACCCCGAGAGATTCTTGTGAATCGTGAAGAATGGCTTATGAAAGACATGGAAGAGAATACGGAGAGTGAAAATGGATGATCGTGCCCAGAAAGGTTTGATTTTAAAAGAAGCTCGAGAAGCAAAAGGGATTGCCTTAGAGACGGTTCACGAGGCAACAAAGATTCCTTTAGATGCATTAAAGGCGATTGAAGAGGGATATCGTGTTCGGACGATGACAGATTTTTATTATAGGGCATTTGTGAAATTGTATACAAATTATTTAGGAATTGAAATTACAAAAGTTTTAGAAGATTACCAGCCTGAAGAAATCCCAAAGCCGATGGCGTTTCATCGTGGAAAGAATTTTTGGGAAGACGAAAAACCGACCATTTTTACACCAAATGTCGTTCGCAATATTATCAAGGCAGTTGTTATTATTTTTGGGATTTTTATTGTTATTCGAGTTGGAGGATGCATTTTTAAGCGAATACCAGAAAGCAATTCTAAGAAAACAACACGAGCTAAAACCGTTAAGAAAAAATCTACGCCTATTGTTATGTCAAAGCCCATTGTGGCTAAATCTAAGCCAGGAGAAAAAAGTTCTCGTATTTCTGGAAAAAAGGTTAATCTTGTTGTGCGCGCCAAAGAAAGAACATGGTTACGTGTATCCACAGATGGAAGCGAAGTGTTCCGTTCTTCGTTATCTAAGGGTGCTGTTGAGTCTTGGGATGCGAAAGAAAGAATTGAGTTGTCCGGAAAGAATTTGCGAGGCCTTGAACTAGAGTTAAACGGAAAAGCGATTAGATCTTTAGCCGATGGCGTTCGAGGTATTCATAAGATTGTCATAACGCCTAACGGCTTTACCGTCGAAGAATAACATTTAAATTACTTGTGCAATTTTCAAAAACCCCAATCGTTGATCAAATCCCGAAGGCATCAAGCGTACGGCTTATTAATTTAGGTTGTGCTCGAAACTTAACTGATGCGCAAACCATCTTAGGCCGGCTTAAGAAAAAAGGTCATCCTATCGTTCATAATCAAAAAGCAGATGTTGTTATTTTAAATACATGTTCTTTTATTGAGAGTGCGAAAAAAGAGACAATTGATTTAATTTTAGAGCTTATTGATTTAAAGAAAAAAAGAGTTATTAAAAAGATTGCAGTTGTTGGATGTTTTCCTCAACGTTATCCAAAACAAATGCGCAAGGAGTTTAAGGAAGTTGACTTTATCGATGGGGTTTTGGCTTTAGAAAAAGAAGAAAAAGAGGATAAAGTTATTTTAACGCCGAAATCTTATGTGTATTTAAAGATTTGTGAGAGCTGCTACAATCTTTGCCATTTTTGTGTGATTCCTAAAATTAAAGGTAAATTTGCTTCACGTTCAATAGAGTCAATTACAGAAGAAGCCACGAAATTTGATAAAAAGAGAATTAAAGAAGTTAATATTATAGGGCAAGATATTACTGCTTATGGTTTTGATATTTATAAGCGTAAAGCGCTTGTTGATTTGCTCAAAGGTTTGTTGAAAAGTACTAAGAATATTAAATGGTTTCGTCTTTTATATGCATACCCTACGCATGTCACAGATGAATTGCTTGATCTTATGCAGGAGCAAAAACGTATTTGTCAGTATTTAGATATTCCTTTACAGCATATAAATGATAAAATTTTAAAGAATATGAATCGGAATTCTTCGAAAAGGAAAATAATCGTTTTAATTCAGAAGATACGGAAGAAAATGCCTCTTTGCTGTCTGCGCACCTCTTTTATCGTCGGATATCCTGGTGAGACAGAAGTTCAATTTAAGGAGTTATGTTTATTTGTTAGAAAGTTTCAGTTTGATCGAGTCGGTGTTTTTATGTATTCAAAAGAAGATGGAACGAGAGCCGCGCGTTTACCTAGTCAAGTTTCAAAGAGCGTTAAACAAAGACGTTATGATGTTTTGATGAAACTTCAGCAGGAGATTTCTACTCGCAAGCTTAAGAATTTTGTTGGTAAGAAACTTTCTGTTATCATTGACGAAAAGATGAAGAATGATAAGGGAGTATACGTTGGTCGCAGTCAGTACGATGCTCCTGAAGTTGATGGCGTTGTTTATGTTGAAACAAAAAAGAAAATAAATCCAGGTGATTTTATTACAGTTGAAATAATGGACAGTTATGAGTATGATTTAATAGGTAAATATTAATAAGACCAGGAGCTAGAGAAATGAATCTTGCAAATAAACTAACAGTATCACGTGTTTTCTTAACGATTTTATTTATTTTCTTTATCCGTCAGGAAAGTTTGACGTTTGCCGTCTTGGCGACCGCGACGTTTATGTTAGCATCATTGACAGATTATTATGATGGGTATATTGCTCGAAAATATAATTTGGTTAGCGATTTTGGAAAATTAATGGATCCTATTGCAGATAAGTTTTTGATGCTGGCTGCTTTTCTTGCGTTTGTGCGAATGAATATTGTCGGCGATTGGATGGTTGTTCTAATCCTAGGAAGAGAAATTATTATAACGGGATTAAGAATTTTTGCTTTAAGCAAGCAAAAGGTATTGGCTGCTGAAAAAGGTGGAAAACACAAAACTGTTTCGCAGGTGGCAGCTATTTTTATTATTTTGGGATTTATTATTTTTAAGCGATCTGTCACGATTATCTCAGGATGGTCCGAAGATGTTGAATTTTGGTGGAAAGTAGGCATCAATGTCTCAATGCTTGTGACAGTTGCCTTGACGTTAATTTCTGGAATTTCTTATGTGTGGCGAAATCGACATCTTATAAAAACACAATGAAAAATACATTAGTAAAAATAGTATCAACTTTTTTTGGAATTGGCTATGCGCCTATTGCGCCAGGTAGCGTTGCAAGTGTGGTTGCGGGAATTTTGTCCGTCAGTCTTTTTGGAAATATGTATCTTTACGTCTTTGTCTTTTTAGTTGTAACAATTGTCGGATTTCTTATTTCAGGGAAGATGGAACCTATCGTTAAGGAGAAAGATCCATCGTGCGTTGTTATCGACGAGGTTTCTGGTGTGATGATTACGTTTTTCATGCTGCCTAAAACATGGCCTGTTTTAATTACAGCATTCTTTTTGTTTCGCGCATTTGATATGTTTAAGATTTATCCTGCGAACTATTTTGAGAAAAAACCAGGCGGCGTTGGCATTATGATGGATGATATTGTAGCTGGGATTTATGCTAATTTTGTTATGCAGATTTCTTTGCTTATTCTAAGATAGAATAACTTTTAACAATCCCGGAAACTTTGTTTTCGGGATAAATTCGCGCAGATAATTTACGTTGCAATATTTATTAATATCGTTAATCCCGACACGTTGCACGTGCGGGATAAAGTTCAAAAATCTAAATGTTTAATATCCCGACACGTTGCACGTGCGGGATAAATTCGTCCAGAAAGTTTACGTTTACTAGCGTTCCGTAAGCTTGGGACTTATTTGAAGGAGGTATTATGAGAAGATCATCAAATCCGACATTGAATCCGGCAATATTTTCTCAGCTTGAGGCTGCGGGAAGTGAAGGAGCAATGACCGTTCAAGGAGCGGTGAATAAAATTTTTGTTTTGCTTTTTTTAGTTATGATCACGGCATCTTGGTCATGGGGGAAAATTTTTCAGCCTGCGTCAGATCTTGGCTTAAGTCAGGAAGCTGTGCCGATTTCTGGCACATCGATTGGGCTTATTACAGTTTGTGCTATTGTCGGTTTTATTATCGCATTTGTAACTATTTTTAAAAAACAATGGTCTCAGTTTACTGCGCCAGCATACGTGTTGTGCGAAGGTGTTGTTTTAGGTGGGCTTTCTGCAATTTTCGAAATGCAATATCCTGGCATTGTTCTTCAGGCTGTTTGCCTTACGTTTGGAGTGCTTTTTGCCATGCTTTTGATTTATAAATCAGGACTGATTAAAGTGACGCAAAAGTTTCGTATGGGTGTGGTCGCAGCAACTGCTGGAATTGCCGTTGTTTATTTCTTGAGTTTTGTCTTGGGTTTTTTTGGAATACATTTGCCTTTTATTCAAGGATCGAGTACGATGGGAATTCTTTTTAGCTTGTTTGTTGTTGGAATTGCCGCACTAAATCTTGTTTTAGATTTTGATTTTATTGATCAGGGTGCTGCTCATCGTTTGCCGAAATACATGGAGTGGTATTCTGCTTTCGGTATCATGGTTACCTTGATTTGGCTTTATATTGAAATTCTTCGATTGCTTTCAAAGTTAAGAAGAAGGTAACAAGACTTACCTATGTTTACTTTCTGTTACCTATATTTATCTACTTATATACATAAATAACTATTCACAGCTGATAGTATAAATCTCTATACATACTTATACTTACCGGTAGTTACTTAATTTATATCCAATTATATAATAAATTCATGTATAATGAATTTGAAGGTATCGTATATTATCTTACATTTACCCAGACTTACTTGTGCTATTATTATGTTGCAATATAATGCATGATAGACTATATAATGTCATATATTGCAAGGAATGCAATATGTCGAGTTTTGAAATTCTTTTTTGATTATTCTTGAAGAAGAACGGAGAGGAGACCAAGGGATTTTTTACAGGCTTGAGACTTAATTGTTTTTCGAGATCCTTTGAATTGACACTGGATGCAAATATCATGTTTTTTCGAACTCGCAGCGATAAAAGCAAAACCAATGGGTTTGTTTTTTGTGCTGCCGGTTGGGCCAGCGATTCCTGTGATTCCAATCCCGTAGTCTGAGCTAAGTGATTTGCGTGCGCCATTTGCCATTTTTATTGCAACTTGAGAGCTGACAGCGCCATGAGTTGCGATTAGCTTGGACGGGACTTTCAAGAATTTTGTTTTTGCCTCGTTTGAATACGCGACGATTCCAGCCTTTAGGAATTTAGAGCTTCCGCTAATATCTGTCAGGAAATTTGAGAGAAGGCCACCAGTGCAGGATTCGGCCAAAGATAATGTTTTTTTATTTTTAATAAGAATTTTTGCGACTTCTTGTTCTATTCGCATATCTTTATTATAAAGAATAGAAAAACATTTACAACATAAACATCTTGAATTTTTTGTCAAAAAGACTTATAATTCGTGATGCTCATTTGATTAGATTTAGAGTATATATATTAAGACTAATAATACAAAGGATGGAGTGCTATGAGTAATTCAATTGAAGAAATTATTAAGGATCTTCAGCAAGGGAAAATGATTATTGTTATTGATGATGAGGGCCGTGAAAATGAGGGTGATCTTTTAATTGCAGCAGAATTTACTAATCCAGATCATATTAATTTTATGGCACGAGAAGCCAGAGGCCTTATTTGCATGCCAATGGAAGGCAAAAGACTTGATGAGCTTCGGCTTCATCCAATGGTTTCTACCTTGAGTGATTGGCAAGATGAGGGAAACACCGGATGGACAGTTTCGGTCGATGCCGCTAAGAATTCGACAACTGGAATTTCAGCTGCTGATAGAGCGCAAACAGTAAAGGTTTTGGTTGATCCTGAAACAGAGCCACAAGATTTGATTCGGCCGGGACATTTGTTTCCATTGAAGGCAAGAGAAGGCGGCGTTTTGGTTCGCGCTGGACATACTGAAGCGACAGTTGATTTGATGAGAATCTCTGGACTTTATCCAGCTGGGGTTATTTGCGAGATTATGAAGCCAGATGGAACCATGGCAAGAACTTCTGAGCTTAAGGAATTTTCTAAAAAGCATAGTTTAAAGATTTGCACAATTGATAGTATTATTGAGTATCGAAGAAAAAAAGATAAATTGATTGAAAAGTCAGGCGAAGCAAAACTCCCAACAAGGAATGGCGATTTTCAAATGATTGGCTATGATTCAACAGTTGATGGAGTTACGCATGTCGCACTTGTGCGAGGCAATGTTTCAGGTAGCGAGCCTGTTTTAGTCCGCGTTCAGTCTGAATGTTTAACTGGCGATGTTTTTGGATCAAGACGATGCGATTGTCGCGAACAATTAGATGCAGCTTTAAGTGCTATTGAAAAAGAAGATCGTGGCATTATGCTTTATATGAGACAAGAGGGTCGAGGTATCGGATTGCAAAATAAAATTAAAGCATATCACCTTCAAGATCAGGGGATGGATACCGTTGAGGCGAATGAAGCGCTAGGGTTTGGTGCTGATTTGCGGGATTACGGTATTGGAGCGCAAATTTTAGTTGATTTAGGTGTTAAGGAAATCAGGCTTTTAACAAATAATCCAAAAAAGATTGTTGGGCTTGAGGGCTATGGTCTTAAGGTTGTTGAGCGTGTTCCTATCGTTATTCCACATAATGAAAAAAATAAGAATTATTTAAAGACTAAAAAAGAAAAGCTGGGTCATTTCCTAGAGTCTTTGAGGTTTTAATATGGCAAAAGTAATTCAAGGGGGCAAAAAAGGAAAAGGCATTAAGCTTGGGGTTGTTGTTTCCAAGTTTAATGATTTTATTACATCTAAACTTTTAGATGGATGTCTTGAAGAGTTATCCAAAAATGGTGTCAAGAAAAGTGATGTCATTGTTGTCTGGGTTCCGGGGGCATGGGAGATTCCTATTGTCGCACTTCAATTGGCTAAAAAGAAAAATATACACGGCGTCATTTGTCTCGGTGCTGTAATCCGCGGAGAGACATCGCATTTTGATTTTGTTGCACGCGGTGCCTGCGAGGGCATTCAAGAAATTGCGCTTTCAACAGGCAAACCCGCGATTCTCGGTGTTTTAACGACAGATACAATTGATCAGGCATATAAGCGTTCTGGGAAAAATAATAACAAGGGACATGATGCTGCAATAGCAGCTATTGAAATGGTTGATGCTTTAAAGAAGTTAAAGAAAATATAGTTTTGGGTCTTTGATTAAAAACAGAGTTTATAAATGCGAAAACGAACATTAGCTCGTGAATTAGTTTTAAAAGTTCTTTATCAGGCTGATATAAGAAAAGAGCCTGTGTCTGCAATTGCCCAAAGTTTTTCTGACCTTTCCGAAATCAACGATAGTGAAATTAAAAGTTTTGCCCAAACTCTTCTCTCGGGTATCGAGATAAACTCAAAAGAAATCGACGCAAAGATTCTTAAATATGCCTCCAATTGGGATTTGGACCGCATGGCATTTATAGATCGCAATATTTTAAGAATGGGTATTTTTGAATTGTTGTATATGCCAGATGTTCCATCAAAAGTTTCCATCAACGAAGCTATTGAGCTTGCAAAAAAATATGGCGATATTGAATCAAGTAGATTTGTAAACGGAATCTTAGATAAAGCGCACAAAACAAATCCAGTCGTGAAAGATAAGAAATCGTGACGTTGTTTGCTGATCTTCATATACATACAAATTATTCGGATAGTAGCTTAACGCCAACGGAAGTTGTTCGAGAATCTTTGAATGCTGGGCTAAGCTGTATTGCAATTACAGACCACGATACATTCGAAGGTGTGGCTCCTGTTAAAAGGGCGGCTGATTCAAAGAAACTAGAAATTATTTCTGGTGTTGAGTTTTCTTCTGAGCTAGATGGACAGGATATTCATATTCTGGGATATTGTCTTGATCATGAAAATAAAGCACTTTTGAATAAAATTGATGCGATGCAGAATGCGCGAATTACTCGCATTGAGAAAATGATTGAAAAGCTAAGAGGGGTTGGTGTTGACAATATTGAATTGGGAGAAGTTTGTTCTTTGACAAAAACGAAATCGGTAGGACGCCCTCATCTAGCATTTGTGTTGAAAAAGAAAAAATGGGTAACGTCTATCAGAGAAGCATTTGATCGGTTTTTGGCTGATGGCGCTGTGGCATATGTTAAGAAATATAAGCAAACACCTCAACAGATTGTTGATCTTATTCGATCGTCAGGTGGCGTGGCTGTTTTAGCGCATCCTATGGCTACAAATCGTGATGAGATTATTCCTGGACTTGTTAAAGGGGGGCTTCAGGGGCTGGAAGTTTATTATCCAAATTGTTCCAGATCTGTGATTGAATACTATGAAAATTTGGGAAAGAAATATAAATTAATTTTAACAGGCGGATCTGATGCGCATGGAGAAGGAAAAGAAAATACATTTATCGGAAAAGCAAAAGTGCCATACGAAACAGTTGAGCAATTAAAAGCACTGGCAAGCAACTGATATGAAATTAAATTCTGACATAACTTATATGAAGATGGCACTTGATCTTGCGCTTAAGGCAAAGGGTAAGACTTCGCCTAATCCAATGGTTGGAGCAGTTATTGTTAAAAATAATCGTGTTATTGCAAAAGGATATCACAAGCGTTGCGGGGCTGATCACGCAGAGAGTGAAGCTTTAAAAAAAGCAGGACGCCTTTCTAATGGTGCGAAAATGTATGTTACGCTTGAGCCATGTGGGCATTTTGGTCGAACACCGCCTTGTGTTGATGCGATCATTAAATCTGGCATCAAGGAAGTTATAGTTGGAACAAAAGATCCTAATATGAAAAATAATGGCAAATCAATTCGAAAGCTTAATGGAGCTGGCATTAAAACAAGAGTAGGGATTTTGGTCGATGAGCTTCTTTTGGCAAATGAAGTTTTTTTAAAATATGTGAAAAAAGGAATGCCGTTTGTTGTTGTTAAGTGCGCTCAGACAATGGATGGAAAGATTGCAACTGCTAGTGGGCATTCTAAGTGGATTACAAGTAAGGAAACGCGAAAATTAACGCATCAGTGGCGCAATGATTTTGATTCAATTTTAGTTGGAATTAATACAGTTGTTAAAGATAATCCGTATTTAAACGCAACTCAGAAATCAAAGCAGCTAAAGAAGATCATTATTGATTCGAAATTAAGAATTTCTTTGAGTGCGAATTTGTTTAAAAAAACAAATTCGCACAATATCTATATCGCAACAACAAAAGCGGCAAGTATTAAGAAGATAGAAAGTTTTATAAAAAAGGGTGTGCATGTTGTTGTGTGTTCAGATAAGGACGGGCGTGTAGACTTAAAGAAGTTTTTTAAAGTTTTGGCGAAGAATGAAATAACGAGCGTTCTTGTTGAAGGAGGAGCGACTATTATAGGCAGTATTTTAAAGCAAAAACTTGCGGATAAAATATGGATTTTGATTGCGCCAAAGATTGTTGGAGATCAAGAGGCAAAAAGTTCAATTGCAGGACTTGGGATAAAAAATGTTAATCGTTCTTTAAAATTAAGCAATATACGTTTAAAATGTTTTAAAAGCGATATTTTTATTGAAGCATATATAGGATAAGTTTTAACCGAAAGGATTTTGATGTTTTCAGGAATTGTTGAAGAAAAAGGTATTGTTCAAAAGATTGAGCGAAAAGAAAATTTAATTGTTTTATCCGTTAAAGCTAAGAAAGTTTTAAGAGGAATTAAAATCGGCGATAGCATTTCTACCGATGGCGTTTGCCTTACTGTAACGAAATTAAAAAAAGATGTTTTTACTTTTGATATCATGAAAGAAACAATGGATAAGACAACCTTGAAATATTTAGAAGTTGGGAGCAAGGTTAATCTTGAGGGTGCGCTTCGCGTTAATGATCGGCTGGGAGGCCATTTTGTATCAGGCCATATTGATGGGGTTGGGATAATTAAGAAAAGAATATCAATGGAAAATTATGAAGAATTTCAAGTAACGATTCCTAAAAAACTTGCACGTTATTTGGCGGCTAAGGGTTCGGTTTGTATTGACGGGATTAGCTTGACCCTTGGCGAAGTAAAGGGAAATATGTTTTCTGTTTATATTATTCCTCATACGCTCAAGGTGACAACATTGGGTTTTAAAAAAGATAAAGATAAAGTGAATATTGAAACAGATCTTCTGGCAAAATATATTTTGTCTGCGCGCGAACAAGATTTAATTCTTAGAAAGAGTAAATAAATTAAATAATGAAAAAAAGAATTCTTATAACAGGGTTTGGCATTTTATCGAGTATCGGCAAGGGACGCCAAGAGTACTGGAAGTCTCTTAGAGAAGGAAAACCAGGCTGGGCTTCGGTGACTTTATTTGATACTTCTGATCTTATGGTTCATCAGGCCGGAGAGGTTAAAGATTTTGATCCAAAGGTGTATATGGGTCAAAAAGGTTTACGGTCGCTTGATCGCAGCACAAAGTTATTGGTTTCTGCAGCAAAACTTGCCATTGAAGATAGTCAATTTACCATTACTGAAGAAAATACGGATGATTTAGGCGTGTCTGTTGGGACAACTTTAGGAAGCGTTAAGAGTATTAGTGATTTTCAAGAAGTCACTTTGCGTGAAGGCCCTCGCTATACCAATCCAGCTTTATTTCCAAACACAGTTATTAATTCTCCTGCTAGCCAAGTTTCCATTTGGCACAACATTAAAGGATTTAATTCGACTATTTCAACTGGGTTTACAGCTAGTCTTGATGCAATGAAATATGCATATGATTTTATTCAGCTTGATAGGGTTAAGATGGTGTATGTAGGTGGAGTTGAGGAAATGTGTCGACAAACATTTCTTGGATTTCATGCGCTTAAGTTTTTGTCGGGATCAATAGAAAATAGTCAGTTTATTAGCTGTCCTTTTGATAAGAGAAGAAATGGTATTGTTTTTTCTGAGGGCGCGTGTTTGTTGGCGATGGAAAATTATGATCACGCGATTAAGCGTAAAGCACCTGTTTTAGGAGAAATTTTAGGATTTGGAACAAGTTTTGATCCGTATCGAATTAATAAATATAATCCAAAAGCAGAGGGATTGCAGCGTGCGATTCAGCTTGCCCTAAAAGAATCAAATCTTAAAACAACGGATATTGATTTTATTGTGTCAAATGCAAATTCAACGCCGTCAGCCGATCGCATCGAGACTTTTGCTATTAAAGAAGTTTTTCAGGAACATGCTTATAAAATTCTTATCAGCGCGCCAAAGTCGATGACTGGTGAATCTTTTAGTGTTTCGGGTGCACTTTCAGTGTCTGCAGCTCTATCGGTTTTTGATGATGATTCTATTTTTCCAACAATCAATTATAGGAAAAAAGATGTTGATTGTGATTTAGATTATGTTGTGAATAAATCACGAAAAGCAAAGGTTAACAATGTTCTTGTGATTATCGCATCGCCAAGTGGAAACAATACGTGCGTGGTGTTGAGGAGGTTTATAAAATGAATTTGATAAAAGGCAAGGTTGCAATTGTAACAGGTGGTTCCAGAGGAATTGGTCGCGCAATTTGTTTAATGCTGGCTGGTCAAGGTTGTCATGTCGTATTTAATTATGCTAAAAACAAGGAAGCTGCGTCTGCGCTTGAAAAAGAGATTAAAGCGCTTGGGGTAAAAGTAAAGGCATCGCAAGTCGATATCAAAGATTTTGATAAAGTGAAGGAGTGGATTGAAAGTATTAAGAAAGAATTTGGTACGTTCCATCTCTTGATAAATAATGCAGGCATCATCGCTGATAAAGCGTTAATGCTAATGGCGCAGGAAGACTGGCAAAACGTTATCGATACAAATTTGACAGGGGTTTTTAATATTACGCGTTGTTGTATTACGACTTTCTTAAAACAAAAAGAGGGTAACGTTATTAATGTTTCTTCGGTTAGCGGGAAGATTGGTTTGCCAGGACAGGTTAATTATTCGGCGAGCAAAGGAGGGCTGGATGCCTTTACCAAAGCGTTAGCTAAAGAGGTGGCTGCATACAATGTGCGAGTCAATAGTGTTGCACCTGGTTTTATTGAAACAGATATTTTAAAAGAGTTTTCCTCAGAAGAGCGCGAAAAGATTAATAAGCTGATCCCAATGGGAAGGGCGGGAACGCCTGAAGACGTGGCTGGATGTGTTAAGTTTTTGTTGAGTCCAGAAGCACAATATATTATTGGAGAAAATATTCAGATGGATGGTGGATTAGCCATTCGATAAAGGAGAGGTTTTATGCAATTAAATATTCAAGAAATTAAAAAAATTATTCCGCATCGATTTCCATTTTTGCTCATAGATCGTGTTGTTGATCTTGTTCCAAACGAGAAACTTGTTGCGATTAAAAACGTGACTGCCAATGAGCATTTTTTTGAAGGACATTTTCCAAATGAAAAAGTGATGCCAGGGGTCCTCATTTTGGAGGCTATGGCGCAGGCAGGATGTATTTATTTTTATTATAGTCGCGATCTTCAAGGAAAAAATCTTTATTATTATCTTGGTAAGGCAACTGTTAAGTATTTCGCACCTGTTGTTCCGGGTGATCAGCTTAAAATAGAGGTCACCACTATTAAGTTTTTGAAGAACACCGGGGTTGTCAAGACTCAGGCTTTTGTTGGAGAGAAGCTTGTCACCGAAGCCGAGATTGTTTTTTCAACCAAAGAAGCTTAAATTTCTTCAAAATCCTCAATTGACTCATCTTTCTTTAAGTGATAAACTATTGAAAAATATCATTATTGTTAACTTCGTGAACATAAAACACGATAAAACGGGAAGTAGCGCAGCCTGGCTAGCGCGCAACGTTCGGGACGTTGAGGTCGTGGGTTCAAGTTCCACCTTCCCGATTTAATTTATGGTACAAGCAAGTATTTTTTATTCTGGAGTTGTTCAAGGTGTTGGATTTCGTTATACAACGCAACGAATTGCGTTAGGTTTAAGCCTATGCGGTTGGGTTAGAAATCTTTCAGATGGTCGGGTTGAAGTTTTAGCTGAGGGACCTAAAGAAAAAATTGAGCAATTGATAGTTGAGCTTAATGAGCACTTTTTACAGGATATAAAAAATCATCAGATTAATTATTATTCGGTTACAGGAAAGCATTATGGATTTTCTGTCGCACCAACATATTAGATTGAGGTAAGTTTTTTATGCGTTACGCTATTTTTTCAGATATTCATGGGAATCTTGAAGCGCTCAACGCCGTTATCAAAGATCTTCAGAGTCAAAAGATTGATGGTTATTTTTGTTGTGGAGATATCGTTGGTTACGGGGCAGACCCTTCAAAATGCATTCAAAGAATTCAAGAAATCAAAGCAACAAGTATTGCTGGAAATCATGATTGGGCTGTTGCCGGGAAACCCGTATTGTCTCGTTTTAATGCATTTGCAAGACAAATTATTGGTTGGACAGCGCAGGTAATTTCGGATGAAGAAAAAGAATTCTTATCAGAGTTTCCGCTTACTTTTAAAAATGATGATTTTGTATTAGCGCACGGAACATTGCATAATCCAGAAATGTTTCATTATTTGCTTAGCTTTCTTCATGTTCAATGGACGTTTGATTTGCTTGATCGAGATGTTTGTTTCGTTGGACATTCGCATATTCAGGAGATTTTTTGTAGAAAGGATAATACGATTAAAAAAAATGATTTATATACAGTCTCGCTTGAAAAAGAGTGTTGCTATCTTGTTAATGTTGGAAGCGTTGGTCAACCTCGAGACAGGCAGCCTGATGCGGCGTATTGTATTTATGACACGAAAGCAAAGACGATTGAATTAAAACGCGTTGTTTATGATATTGCTAAAGCACAAAAAAAGATTATTGCAGCAGGTTTTCCAGAGGCTTTGGCCTCAAGATTATCTTTAGGGATATAGCTATGAGTGATCAAATAAAAAAGAAAATTGAACAACTATGTAAAGAGCTGGAACATCATAATCATCAATATTATGCTTTAAGCGATCCCGTTATTTCGGATAAAGAGTATGATGATTTGCTTAAAAGATTAATTGATTTTGAGAAAAAGTTTCCTCAATATTTTTCCGAGAATTCTCCAACTCAGCGCGTTGGCGTTAAAATGGAATCTTTAGGCCAAAACGTTACACATAGCGCGAAGATGTATTCTTTGGATAATACTTATTCGATTGACGAACTTTATGACTGGAAAGGAAGAATTGAAAAGAATTGCCCAGATGAAATAATTCAATATGCCGTTGAGCTTAAAATTGATGGTGTCAGCGCTTCCTTAAGATATCGAGACGGGCAGTTTGTTTTGGGGGCAACAAGAGGCGATGGTACAAGAGGGGAAGATATTACGGCGAATTTAAGAACGATTCGTTTTGTTCCGCTTCAGGTTATTCCGGATAAGGTCGATAAGGCGCCAAGGAATTTTGAGGTACGCGTAGAAGTGTATATGACAAAGCCTGATTTTGAGAAACTCAACGAAGGACGTAAGAAAAAAGAGGATCCTCTTTTTGCCAATGCGCGCAATGCAACAAGCGGATCAGTAAAGCTTTTAGATTCAACGATTACTGCCAAAAGACGATTGAGTTGCTTTGTTCATTCTCGAGGTATTTTTGAAGATAAATTAAAGGTAGAGTCGCAATGGGATTTCTTGAATTTAATGAAGAATTGTGGTTTTTGCGTCAATCCTTATAGTCGATTGTGTAAAAATTTTAATGAGGTTATTTCTTATTGTAAAAAATTTGAAGAGAAAAGAAATGAAATTCCTTATGAAGTTGATGGGGTTGTGATCAAGGTCGATTCTTTTAAACAACAGGAAAATCTTGGCGCAACTTTAAAAAGTCCTCGATGGGCTGTTGCGTATAAATTTCCAGCGCATCAAGCAACTACAAGAATTAAGGATATTGTTGTCCAGGTTGGGCGTACTGGAGTTTTGACGCCGGTTGCTGAGTTAGAGCCTGTGGAATGCGCCGGTGTTACAATTTCTCGAGCGACACTTCATAATTTTGATGAAATCGAAAGGCTTGGCGTACAAAAAGGTGATCGTATTTTGCTTGAGCGTGCTGGTGACGTTATTCCTAAAATTATTAAAGTTGTTGATTCTTTAAAAAAAGAAAAGCGTACGCCGTTTTCTGTGCCTAAAAAATGTCCTGAGTGTAAGGGTGCAGTTGTTAGAGAGAGCGATATTGAAGTCGCGTATCGTTGTGTTAATCCGTCTTGCCCAAAACAAGCTGAACGAAGGTTTATTCATTTTGCATCACGCAACGCAATGGACATTGAAGGTTTAGGTGAATCTGTTGTTAAAGAATTGCTGGAAAAGAAATTAGTCCAAAGTTTCTCAGATATTTATACGTTAGAAAAGAACGACCTTCTAACATTAAATCTATTTAAAGAAAAAAAAGCAGACAATCTTTTTGGTGCCATTGAGAAGAGCAAAAAACAATCTCTTTCGCGATTGCTGTTTGCTCTTGGCATTGAGCATATTGGCGAAAAGGCAGCGTATGTTTTAGCAGATAATTTTTTCAATATGGATAATATTTGTAATGCAAAACTCGATGATTTTATTTCTATTGATGAAATTGGTGGGGTGATGGCGAGGTCTCTTCAGGATTTTCTAAAACAACGTTCAACGAAGAGTCTTTTGTCAAAGCTTAAAAGTTGCGGTGTTAATATGATGCAGCCAAAGGAAAAGAAAAAAGGCAATGCCTTGAGTGGGCAGAAATTTGTTTTGACTGGAGAGCTTAAATCTTGGACTCGGAGCGAGGCTATATCTATCATAAAAAGATTAGGAGGGAACGTTGTCGGATCAGTGAGCAAGAATACAACTTTTGTTTTAGCCGGAGAAAATCCTGGATCGAAATATCAGAAGGCCTTAGAGCTAGGCATCCCTATTTTAAATGAAACTAAATTTAAGGAGAGGATTAATGCATAAGATAAAAATACAAAGTGCAAGCGTCATGGTTCTTTTGCTAGTATTTGTTTTTTCTATTTTGGCATCTGGATGTGAGCCGCTTAGAAAAAAGTTTACTCGAAAGAAAAAGACGAATGTTGAAAGTCAGGAGTTTGAGCCAATTTTGGATCCAATAGAGTATCCGGAGAAGATCGAGGATCCTGATGCGGATTATCGATATCGATTTTCGCTTTTTCGTGTTTGGCAAAAAGAATTCGTTTCAGGCATTGAGGATAAAGCGCACAACAAACGCCTTCAGTATCTAATGAACAGTCTTATTGCTCAACTTGAAGAAATGCAAAACCTTTTAGCCGGAGAAAAGAGCACTAAGTTGCAAAAGAAAATTCAAGTTTTTAAGAAGTTTCAGGCTGAATTAAACCAGCCAGAAGCTTTTCAAGACTTGCAATCTATGAAGCGAAAGATTAGAACAACATCTAATTTAATTATTTCTGATTTTTCGTTTAGCTCTGTTGAAAAGGATATCAAAAAATAAGCGTTTTTTATGAAAGATTATCTTCAGGAATTTCTTAACCATTTATTTGTCGAGCGAGGGTTAGCTAAAAATACAATTATGGCTTATCAGCGGGACCTTATGCAATATGTTCAACATTTTTCTCGTAAAGGCATCAAAGATCCAGATGCGATCAAGAGAAGCGATATCACAGGATATATGCAAAAGCAAAAGACACGAGGTCTTTCGTCTAGCTCGATTTGTCGTAGCTTGGCAGCGATACGAATGTTTCATCGGTTTTTGGCTCGAGAGCGACTGGCTAAAGAAGATCCGACTCATCTTTTGGAAACTCCAAAGATGTGGCAGAGAATCCCAGATGTCTTAACAGTAAGCGAAATTGAAGAGATTATTAAGACTTCTCAAGGGCGCAAGTGGCAACAGATTCGAGACAATGCTATTTTGGAGCTTTTGTATGCAAGCGGTATGCGTGTCTCTGAGCTTGTTGATTTGAAGGTGGAGAATGTTAATACGGAAATCGGATATGTTCGATGTATTGGAAAAGGTCAGAAAGAGCGCATTATTCCGATTGGACGAAAGGCAAGAGATTCCGTTGTTAAGTATTTAGAAAAAGTCCGAGGTAAACTTGTCAAAACAGATTTTAATTTTTCTTTATTTGTAAGTCGTTTGGGAAAGAAGATAAGTCGTCAGAGTATTTGGAAAATTATTAAGCGTTATGCAAAGTTTGCAAAAATAAAGAAGGAAATTAAGCCGCACACATTTCGTCATTCTTTCGCAACTCATCTTTTAGAGCATGGCGCAGATTTAAGATCTGTTCAGGAGATGCTGGGACATTCTGATATATCAACAACGCAGATTTATACTCATGTTGATAGAGAGCGACTAAAATCGATTCATAAACAGTTTCATCCAAGGCCGTAGAATGACAAAAATATGTTTTAAGAAATTGCCAGGTAATATTTTAAGCTTGATCAAGAGCATTGGAGCGCATGCCGATAAAAAGAACATTTCAGCATATCTTGTTGGTGGAATTGTACGTGATTTAATCGTGGGAAAAGAAAACTTTGACATTGATGTTGTTTTAGAGATTAATGCTATTGATTTTGCAAAAGCATTCGCTGAAAAGAATAATTTTTCTTTTATTGCGTATCCAAAGTTTATGACGGCAACAGTATTTCAAGAAAATGGTGTTCGGATTGATTTTGCAACTGCGCGAAAAGAAAAATATTCTTCACCTGGCGCACTTCCAGATGTTTTGCCTGCAACAATTCAAACTGATCTTTTTCGAAGAGATTTTACTATTAATGCGATGGCTGTTTCTATTAATGAAAAGAAATTTGGTGAAATTATTGATTTTTATGATGGACAGGGAGATTTAGAGAAAAAGAAGATTAGAGTATTTCATGATAAAAGTTTTATTGAAGATCCGACTCGAATTTTAAGAGCTGTTCGCTTTGAACAGCGTCTTGATTTTGAAATAGAGCCTGATACAAAAAAGTGTTTAAGAAATTCTCTAAAAAAGAATATTATTCAGAGTGTGACCTTAGGAAGATATTTTGAGGAATTTAAGAAGATTTGTGAAGAGAAAAATCCTGTTAAATGCTGGAAGAGGTTGTCTGAGCTGGATGCATTAAAAGAAATTTTTCCAGATTTCTGCTTGAGCGAAGATCGAAATAAATTGCTTAATTTGGTTGAAGAGTATTTTAGCAGTTTGAGGGTAGAGAATTTTTTGTTGTCTCGATGGCTTGTTTATCTTATGGCGTTTGTTGATGATGTTTCTTTAGATGATACGAGAGATTCTTTGAATAAGCTTTTAATTGCAAGAAAAGATCAGCAGAAAATTCTTTCTTCTAAGACAGAATTTGATATTGTAAAAAGGGTGTCTTGTGAGAAAGTAAGCGTAGATCAAGCGCAGCGTGTTTTAAAATCTTTGAGCAGAGAAGAGTTGGTCTTTTTTTACTGCAAGAGCGATGATTTTTCTGTCAAAGAATATATCAAAAGATTTTTAATTTAATATTATAACTATGACATTGAAGGAGATTTTATGGAACGAATGGATCGCGTTAATCAAATGGTAAAAAGAGAAGTTTGCAATATTGTTCAGAGAGAGATGGAAGATCCAAGGCTTCACCTGGTTTCGATTAGCCGAATTGAAGTGAGTCGGGATTTAAAGCATGCAAAGGTGTATTTTAGTGTTTTAGGAGAAGAGGAAAAAGTTGAAAAAGCACAGGATGCTCTTAATAGCGCACGTAATCTTATTCGAAAACGCGTTGCGCAAAGAGTGCGTTTAAAATTTATCCCAGAGTTTGATTTTTATTATGACAAGTCTTTAGGCTTTAACATTGAACTTGAAAAGGAAGTAGAAAGGTTGAACAATGAACATTAATAAAATCTCTAACGTGATTAAGAAATCGAAAAGAGTTTTAATTACGACTCATATTAATTCAGATTTAGATGCGCTTTCTTGCGAACTTGTCATGGCGCGTTATTTGAAGTCGATTGGCAAGAAAGTTTTAATTGCTAATGCGGATTCTTTGCCTGATATGTATCGATTTTTAAAAGGTGGAAATCAGATTAAGAAGACAAAGAAATTATCTGGTAACTATGATTTAATATTTGTTTTTGATTGCGGAGATTTAAATCGGATAGGATGCGTTAAGGATATTTTACCTAAAGGTGTTCCGATTGTTAATATTGATCATCATGTGACAAATAAATCGTTTGGTACATATAACCTAGTTAAGCCAAAAGCGTCATCGAGCGCTGAGGTTTTGTTTGAGTTTTTAATAAAAGAAAAGTTTGTACTCAACAAGGACACCGCTGAGCTTCTTTATCTAGGAATTTTAACTGACACAGGATCTTTTCGGTATCAAAGCACAACAGCATATACGCATGAAATCATAGCAAAGCTTTTAGGGTTTAATCTTTCTGTTTCGAACTTATATAGCAAGGCTTATGAGAATTTAAGGGCTGATGATTTAAGAATTTTAATTGAAGCTTTAAAAAGTTTTTCGTCTTATAAAGGTGGGAAAATTCTTTTTGTTGATTTGAAGAAAAGAGTTTTGAAGAAAGTTGGAGATAAATTTGATTTAAGAGATAAGATTTTTTCTCTTCTTCGAATGATTAAGGATACCGAGGCTGTTGTTATTTTTTCAGAGGATTCATCGAAGCTAACGAAGGTTAATTTTAGATCTTCTGGAAAAGTTAATGTGGCATTTGTTGCTGGGCAACATGGAGGAGGAGGCCATAAAGCTGCAAGCGGTTGTCGATATTCAGGTAATTTAAAGAATGCTAAAAAAGATATTTTAGCTCTTTTGAAAAAACAGTTTTAGAATATAAGGATAAAATGATTAATGGTATTTTAGTTATTAATAAGCCTTCTGATATGACATCTCATGATGTTGTTGATGTTATTCGTCGAAAATTTAAGATGAAGCGAGTAGGTCATGCGGGAACTCTTGATCCTTTAGCAACCGGTGTTTTGGTTATGTTGCTTGGAAAAGCAACAAAGAAGTTTGTTGAGTTTTCATCTTTTGATAAAGCTTATTTGGCTACTATGGCGCTTGGCCGGACGACGGATACCGCGGATATCAGAGGAAAGGTGATTGGTGAGAAACCATTTGATCATATTGATGAAAAATCGTTTCGAAATGTACTAAAAAATTTTATTGGAGAGATTGATCAAATTCCTCCGATGGTTTCTGCTCTGAAGTACAAGGGAAAACGTTTGTATCAGCTTGCTAGAGAAGGTGTAAAGGTTGATCTTAAGCCTAGGCGTATTTGTATTTCATCGCTTGATCTTATTGATTTTTCTCTTCCGAATGCAAAGATTTTTTTGGAGTGCTCCAAGGGAACCTATGTTCGAAAAATCGCTGAGGATATCGGTACGCTTTTGGGTTGCGGCGCGTGCATTACTCAAATTCATCGAACAAAAGTTGGGCCTTTTGACATCAAAGAGGCTAAGGATCTGAAAGATATATCTGTTGCAGATGTTCAAAATATAAATGAGAATGATAAAATTGTTTATAGATTATGAAAATTTTAAATCACTTATCAGAAATAAGAATTAAAAAGCCTGTTGTTGCAATGGGTGTTTTTGATGGAATCCACCTTGGCCATCAGACGCTGATTAAGAAAGTTGTCCGAAGGGCTAGGATAATCAAAGGGACACCTGTTGTCGTGACGTTTTTTCCTCATCCTGTGCAGGTGCTTAATAAGAATGTAGATGTTTCTCTTTTGGTTTCTTTAAAGCATCGATTGCAGCTTATTGAGGATTTAGGAGTGTCTGCTTGTGCGGTTATTCGATTTACAAAAAAGTTTTCTTTGCTGGAGCCAAAAGATTTTATAGAGAAATATTTGATGGGATCATCTCGGCCAGCTGAAATATTTGTTGGCGATGACTTTCATTTTGGAAAGAACGGATTAGGCAATGGACGAATTTTAAAGCAAATTGCAAATACATTTGGCGTCCGAGTTAAGATCGTTCGATCTGTCGAGCTTAATAAAAAAAGGATTAGCAGCTCTCTTTTGAGAAAATTGATTGCGAAAGGGAAGCTGGGAGATGCAGAAAAATTCTTAGGGCGAAAAGTTTCGACGCTTGGCAAGGTTGTGCACGGTGACCATCGAGGGAAGCGCATCGGAACGCCAACCGCAAACATTAATCCGGGAAGAGAGATTTTGCCTCCGATGGGAGTTTATGCGGTATGTGTTAGGTTGGGATCTCAACTTTTTAATGCGGTCGCCAACATTGGCCAGAGACCTTCATTTAAAAAGGAAAATAAAATTAATCTAGAAGTTCATATTCTTGATTTTTGTAGAAATATTTATGGTAAAGAGATTGAAGTTTTGTTTTTAAAGAAAATTCGCAATGAACACAGATTTAAAACAACAAAGCTTTTGATTGAACAAATTGAGAAAGATAAGAAAAAAGTGCTTCGATATTTTCTTCAAAAGAAATCTTCGTAAAATTCACTCCACCTTTTTAACTTTTATATAAATCGTACATTACTAAACATTTCTTTTTTTTGTCCAAAATAGTACAATATCTAGCATTTAGGTCCATAATTTACACAACCTATTGTATTGCATGAAAATACGAAAATTATGTATTGACATGCCCATATATATTCTATATACTCATAACAGTGGAACAAAGTGGAGGAAAGTGGAGGAAATAAAAAATGTTTTATGGTGAGCATACGCATGGAATAGACCGAAAAGGTCGCCTTATTCTTCCTGCTCGTTTTCGGGATGTTGCTAAAGAAAACGGGATCGACTGTTTTTTTCTTACGCGCGGTTTAGACAAATGTGTTTTTATGTTTACGGAATACGAGTGGGCTGCTCAAGAACAAAAGTTTAAGAGCATGTCTTTTACAAAACGTGAGAGCCGTAGTTTTAATCGTATGTTTTTCTCCGGGGCTGCTGATGTTTCTCCAGATAAGCAAGGCCGATTTATCATTCCCGCATATTTAAAAGATTTTGCTCAAATTAAAAAAGACGTTATTGTTATTGGCGTTTCCAACCGTATTGAAATTTGGGATCAAAAAGTTTGGAAAGATTTTTCTAGCGAATCACAAAATTCTTTCGAACAAATCGCAGAAAATATATTGGACATTTAATTATGGTTACCATGGCAAACGAGATTAAACACGTTCCAGTTATGATTAAAGAAATTCTTGAGCACTTGAATCTTTCAGAAGGTTCTTGTGTTTTGGACTGCACGCTTGGACTTGGAGGTCACAGTAAAGAAATTGCAAAGAAAATAGGGTCTCATGGTCTTCTGATTGGAATCGATCGAGATGAAGATTCGATCGTAAGAGCTCAGCAAAATTTAGAAGATTTTTCCGGTCGCTGTGCATTTGCTCAAAAAGATTTTAGAGATTTAGACGCCGCGCTTGATAATTTTGGTGTTAGCCAAGTTGATGGTATTCTGTTCGATTTAGGAGTTTCTAGTCTTCAGCTTGATACGCCAGAAAGAGGATTTAGTATTCGCGCTAATGGGCCTTTGGATATGCGCATGGATCGAAATAGTTTTATCTCGGCATATGATTTGGTTAATTCATTGTCGAGCAAAGAAATTTCTTCAATTCTGAAGAATTTTGGGGAAGAACGGTGGCATGAGCGAATCGCAGATCATCTGGTTAAGAGTCGCGTTAAGCATCCAATAGAATCAACAGAAGAGCTTAAAAATATTATTTTAAACGCAATTCCACATCGTTTTCAGGATCACCATATTCATCCGGCAACACGAACTTTTCAGGCTTTTCGTATTGCTGTTAATCGTGAGCTAGAGGCACTTGAGATTGCTCTTAATAAAGCAATTCGATATCTGCGACCAGGGGGAACGATTTGCGTAATATCATTTCATTCGTTAGAAGATCGTATTGTTAAAGAGAAATTTAAGTATTTTGCTAAAGAGGAAATTTTAGAGATCATTACAAAAAAACCGCTTCGTCCAACGGAAGAAGAAGCAGAGTGCAATGTTCGTTCGCGCAGTGCGCGTTTGCGTGTTGCAAGACGAATTAAGAAATAGAAAAGGAAAGAATGAATTTTAAGAAATTTTTAACTGCAATCGTATGCATCACAGCTGTTGCGCTAATTTATATTCAAATGCAGGTAAAAATTTATGATCTTGCCTACCAAGGAAAACACAGAGAGAAAGAAATCTTTAAACTTATTGATGATAGCGGTCACGTCATTTATAATATTGCTAAGTTAAAGTCATCAAGCTCATTAGGCGAAAGATTTTTGGTAAAGAATTCGGATGTCGATTTTTTAGACTCTCGAAAAGTTGTTCATCTAAAAGTATCAACCAAGCTTGCTGCCAATAAGCTTCCGGAATGGGAATCAGTGCTCAAAAGAACAACTGGTCTTTTGGCCAGCGTCTTTTCTCTGAAGTCTGTAGCGGAAGCAAAATCAATACGATAACATTAATATAATAAAAATTCGTGTATTTTAAAAGACACTCACTCCGATTTGTTTTTTTATTCCTTCTTTTTTTCTGCTTATTAATATTTTTTGTCGCGAAGCTTATTTTTATTCAAGTTTTTAAGTCAGACTATCTCTCAGGACTTGCTGATCGACAGCATAGCCATATTTTACGTTTAGAGCCTAAAAGAGGGACGATTTATGATCGAAAACTTCGGCCGTTAGCTTTAAATGTTACAGCGTATTCTTTGTATGCTTCGCCACGTACTATGAGCGAGGAACAAAGAGATAAGGCTATCAAAGCTCTTCAAAAAATGTTAGGGTTGGAGGAAAGTTTTTTGAAAGATCGAATGAATCGAGATAAGAATTTTATATGGATTGCGCGCAAGTTGTCACCTGAACAGGCGGATAAGGTAAAAGCTTTAAAGATTAAAGGTTTAGATTTCATGAAGGAGAGTAGGCGCTATTATCCCGGTCAATCATTGGCGGCACATATTATTGGTTTTGCGGGTATTGATAATTATGGACTGGAAGGCCTTGAATTAGAATACAATGAATTTCTGCGTGGACAATTTGGAATGGCGCAGATCTTGCGGGATGCCAAGCAGCGAGAACTTTTAATCCAAAAAAGTTTCTTACTTCCAAGAGATGGATTTGATTTAGTTTTGACGATTGATGAAACGATTCAGTATTTTGCCGAACAGGCTCTGGATAAGGCTTTTAAAAAGCATCATGCAAAAGGTGCCAGCATTATTGTGATGAATCCAAAGACGGGAGAAATTCTAGCGCTTGCGAACCGACCAACATATAATTTGAGCGACATAGGGTCAAGCGCTTTAGACAGTCGTAGAAATCGTTCTGTAAGCGATATGTACGAGCCTGGTTCTGTTTTTAAGATTGTAACTGCTTCTGCTGCACTGGAGGAGGATGCATTCGGCGAAGATGATGAAATTTTTTGTGAAAATGGAGAATATAGAGTAGCAAATCATATTTTGCATGATCATCATGCCCAAGGGACATTAACCTTTAAGGGGGTTATTGAGCAATCAAGCAATATTGGAACTGTTAAGGTTGCTCAAAAAATTGGGGGAAAAATTGTTAACCACTATGCGAGGCTATTTCAGTTTGGAAAAGCAACTGGTATTAATTTGCCAGGTGAAGTTCCAGGTGTTTTAAAGCCTGTCTCACGCTGGTCTGGAACTTCAATTGGGGCCGTTCCTATTGGCCACGAGGTAGGCGTGACGCCGTTGCAACTCGTATGTGCTGTTTCCGCTATTGCTAATGGTGGTATTTATATGAAACCGTTTATTGTTCAGTATATTCGAGATCAAAAGGGAGAAGTTATTAATGGGTTCTTTCCGCAGCCAATTACGGAAGTCATTAGTCAAGAAACCGCAGAACGTGTTAAAAATATTTTGGTTGGCGTTGTAGATAATGGGACTGGTCGAAGAGCGCAGATTAAGGGTGTGAAAGTTGCTGGTAAAACAGGAACGGCTCAGAAAATTGTTAATGGTGTTTATTCGCATAGTAAATATTATGCAACATTTATTGGATTTGCACCAGCAGACGATCCTAAGATTGCAATGGTTGTGTTTTTTGATGAGCCTCACCCTAATCATTATGGTGGAACAGTTTCAGCTCCAGTTTTTAGAGAAGTTGTAGAAAATGTGTTAAAATATTTAAGGGCAAACGACGTAAAATAAGGGAAGAAAAAGTGAAGCTAAAGGATTTGATTAAGGATATTTACCAAAAAGAGATTGAGGATCGTTTTTTGATTTACGATGTTCAGTCTGTTTCATGCGATTCTCGAACTGTTAAACAGGGAGGGCTTTTTGTTGCGATTAAGGGAGTTCGACAGGATGGCATCGACTATGTTGATGAGGCTATTGCAAGAGGTGCAATTGTTGTTGCTGTTGACAACAATCAATTTATGGATATTTTGAATAAGAATATTTGTGTTCTGAAGGTCGATGATACGAGACGGTTTTTAGCCGATACGGCAAAGCGAATTTATGATTTTCCATCAGAAAAAGTGCAGTGCTTCGGAATCACTGGCACAAACGGAAAAACAACAATTTCATATTTGATTGAATCAATTTTTAAGACCGCTGGGCAAAGATGCGGTGTTATTGGGACAGTTAATTGTCGGTATGGTGAGCATGTTGTTCCCATTGAAAACACAACGCCTAACATCGTCGATATTTGTCGCTATTTAATGGATATGAGTAAAAATGGGTTTTCGCATTGCGCGATGGAAGTTTCTTCTCATGCGCTTGATCAAGGTAGAGTTTTTGGCGTTGATTTTAAGGTGGGTATCTTTACAAATTTGACACAAGATCATCTTGATTATCACCATAGCATGGAAAGCTATTTTTTAGCAAAATCAAAACTTTTTTCTTCTCTTTCAGCTGATTCTTTTGCCATTGTTAATGTAGATGATTTTTGGGGTCAGAAAATAATTGAGCGAACAGATGCTAAAATCATTTCTTATGGAATTCACAACAAGGCTGATGTGATGGCTTTGAATATTGAGCCAACATTGGTTGGGTCGAGATTTGTATTAAAATTAGGCAAAGATGAGGCAGAACTTGAAACTACGCTTATTGGAGAGCATAATATTTATAATATTTTAGCTGCCGCAGCGACTAGCTATTATGCGGGTGTTAAATTTGAAGATATTCAAGCAGGAATTGAATATTTTAATCATGTTCCAGGAAGACTTGAGCCTGTTATAAGGGGGCAGGATTTTTTTGCCTTTGTAGATTATGCACACACAGAGGATGCTTTAAAGAATGTTTTAAAAAGCCTTCGAGTGGTTAGTCAAGGAAAGCTGATTGTTGTTTTTGGTTGTGGCGGTGATCGCGATAAGACGAAAAGGGTCAAAATGGGAAGCACTGTAAGCGCGTTGGCGGATTTTGCAATTATTACAAACGATAATCCTCGTAGCGAGAATCCGGATGATATTGCGCATAAGATTGCATCAGGTTTTGAGCATGATCGATATCAAATTATTTTGGATCGTCGCCAAGCGATTCAAAAAGCATTTTCTATGGCTGAGAAAAATGATGTCGTTTTGATAGCCGGTAAAGGGCATGAAAATTATCAAATTTTAAAGCATAAAACAATTCGTTTTGATGATCGACAAGTTGCCAGGGAGTGCTTGTCATGATGAATGTCAAAGAGATTATCGAAGCAACAGGCGGACATTTTTTATATGGAGATCCGAATAAGAAAATTAGCGGTGTCTCTATCGATTCTAGGACGATTCGTCCGAGAAATCTTTTTATTGCGCTGAAAGGGAAGAGATATGATGGGCATAGGTTTTTATTATCTGCAGTTCAAAAAAAGGCGAGTGTTGTCCTAGTTTCCCAGAGACCAAAAAAGCATATTTTAAACGTTTCGATTATTGTCGTTGAAGATACAGCCCGCGCCTTAGAAGATTTGGCTCAATTTTACCGATCAAGATTTTCTATTCCAATCATTGCAATCACAGGAAGCTCTGGAAAAACAACAACCAAAGAGCTGATTGCGTCTGTTCTGTCAAAGAAATTTAATATATTGAAAAGTTTATCGACGGAAAATAATTTTATTGGAGTCTCTAAAACATTGTTAAAACTTAAGCCTAAGCATGATATCGCAATCTTAGAGTTTGGGACAAATCATTTTGGCGAGATTGAAAATCTTGCCCGCATTGCACATCCTACTATTTCCGTTTTAACAAATATTGGAGAATCGCACCTCGCGTTTTTAAAGACACCGGCTGGTGTCTTTAGAGAGAAGAAGGCAATTTATAAGAATTTAAATAAGAATGGAATTGTTGTTTTTAATAATGATGATTTTTTTCTAAAGAAAATTAGTTTAGAACGCAGCAAGGCAAGAAAAGTTTCTTTTTCAATTCAAAGACGATCGAGCTGTCAGGCGAAGAGCGTGAAGCGAACAGAAAAAGGAATAGAGTTTTCTATAGGATCGAAAAAAATCTTTATCAAGGCATTTTCCTCTTCTTATGTTTACAATGCTTTGTGCGCAATTGTTGTTGGTCGATTATTTAAGATTCCATCAAAAGAAATAAAAGAATGTATTGCGCGTAATCGTTTACCAAAGCAACGGCAACATTGTTATCGAACGAAAAAGAAATTTTGGATAATCGATGATACGTATAATGCAAATCCGTTGTCTGTGAAGTCTGCCATTGAATCGCTTGCCTGCTTTTCTGCGAAAGGAAAGCGTGTTTTTGTTTTTGGTGACATGAATGAGCTTGGCCTAAAAGCAAAAGCGGCTCATGAATCGGTTGGGCGACAAGTCGCCAAAAGCAACATTGATTGCTTTGTCACTGTTGGAAAGAGGGCAAAACTTGCGAGCAATTCCATAAAGAATAAAAAGATTATAAAAGCAAACTTTTTATCCTGTAGTCCTGCCAGTAAATTTCTAAAAACACTGATTGCTCCTGATGATGTTGTTTTAATTAAAGGGTCTCGTAGTGTGCGTATGGAAGAAATTGTCCGGAAAATCGGATGATTAAATCCTAAGTAAATTCTTTTATTTTCTTTCCGTTACTATATAATAGGATTAATATTCTTACTAAAGGAGTTGCTATGCTTTATTTCTTGTCTACCTTCCGCGATGCTTTTTCTGGGCTTAACATTTTTCGCTATATCACTTTCCGCGCTGGTGCAGCTGCATTTACTTCGTTTTTGCTGTGCATTATTATTGGACCGCTTGTTATACGAAAACTTAAAAACGATAAAATTAGAGAGGATGCGGGCCGTGAACATTGTGATAAGCTTTCTGAGATTCAGAAGCATAAGCAAGGTACTCCGACCATGGGAGGCATTTTTATTATTGGCAGCATCTTAATTTCTGTTTTACTTTGGTCTGATTTAAGCAGCCCGTATGTGCTTATAACAATTTTAACGTGTATTTGGTTGGCTATTCTCGGATTTGTGGATGATCATTTAAAGGTTGTACAGGGCAATCAGAAAGGTCTTCATGCGCGAACAAAATTAATCTGGCAATCGCTTTTAGGATGTCTCGTTGGTTATTTTATTTTCTGGCATCCTGAAATTTCGACTAAGCTCGACATTCCTTTTTTCAAACTGTCTGTTTTGAATTTGGGTATTTTCTATATTCCATTTGCAATTTTAATTATTGTTGGAAGTTCAAATGCTGTCAATTTAACTGATGGGCTTGATGGCCTTGCGATTGGTTGCGTTTTGATTGTTGCTATGGGATTGGGTTCTCTTTCGTATATATCGGGACATTTTAAGTTTGCAGAATATTTATTTTTACCATATATCCAAGGGGGTGGAGAGCTTTCAGTTTTTTGCGCTGCTATTTTAGGGGCAAGCTTAGGATTTTTGTGGTTTAATTGTTATCCGGCGTCTATTTTTATGGGCGATACGGGATCTTTGGCTCTTGGCGGAACCTTGGGGATAATTGCTATTTTAATTAAGAAAGAATTACTTCTTGTTATCTTAGGCGGCATTTTTGTCATGGAAGCATTATCAGTTATTCTGCAAGTCGGATCCGTTAAGCTGAGAAAGAAAAGGATGTTTAAAATAGCTCCGTTTCATCATCATTTGCAATTTTTGGGATGGAGTGAATCAAAAATTATTATACGATTTTGGATTATTGCAGTTATCTTAGCACTTTTAACATTAACGACGCTTAAGATTAGGTAGTCTTGTGGACGTAAGAAATAAAAAAGTAACAATTATTGGGTTTGGCCGTAGTGGGTCTGCAATTGCAGATTTGGTTCTGCAATTAGGGGGAGTCGTTCAGATTTCAGACTCGGCCCCAAAAGAAAAAGTTCAAGAAATGATTGCGCAGACAAATCTTGAAAGCAATATTTGTCTGGAATCAGATCATCATACCGAAGAATTTATTAAAAATAGTGATTTTGTTGTTCTTAGCCCTGGAGTTCGATTTGATTCTCAGGTTGTTGCGTGGGCAATGGAGGCAAAGATTCCTTGTTTTAGCGAGATTGAGTTTGCCTGGATGTTTTGTAAGAATTCAATTGTCGCCGTGACAGGGAGTAACGGAAAAACAACTGTTTCTACTTTGATTAGCCAAATTCTTGAGAGTGCTGGCAAAAAAACATGCCTATGCGGCAACATTGGTTCTCCATTTACAAAGCATGTTCTTAACCTCACTAGTGATCAAGTTGTCGTTCTTGAAGTAAGCTCATTTCAGCTTGAGTCAATTGAAAGGTTTCGTGCGCATGTCGCTATTTTTCTGAATTGTACACAAAATCATCTGGATCGTCATAAAGATATGGATGATTATTTTTTAGCAAAATCAAAGATTTTTTTGAATCAGGATGAAAAAGATTATGCTATTGTTAATTTTAATGATGATCGAACAAAAGGCATCGCTTCAAAGATTAAGGCAAAAATTGTCTATTTTAATGATCCTCAACAATTGAAGAAATTTCCAGACGAAAATCTAAATTTTCTTGCGGCTCGATGTGTCTGTCATGTTTTTGGCGTTTCGGATGAAATCATAGATGGTGTGTTAAAAAAGTTCAAGGGTGTAGAGCATCGCCTAGAATGGGTTCGATCTATTGATGATATCGATTTTATTAATGATTCAAAGGCAACAACAGCTGAAGCTGGACGCTGGGCTCTGGAAAGAGCGGAAAAGCCGGTTGTTATGATTTGTGGTGGTCGGGACAAGAATATTGATTTTACAGTTTTGCGGGATCTTATAAAGGCAAAAGTAAAAGAGATGGTGGTTATTGGTGAGTCGAGGGATAAGATTAGAGATGCTTTTTCTGATGTTGTGGATGTTGAGCTAGAAGATTCTCTAGAGGGTGCTGTCTTAAAAGCAAAGGAATTCTCGCAACAAGGTGATTGTGTTTTATTTTCACCGATGTGCACAAGTTTTGATATGTTTTTAAATTTTGAAGAACGGGGAAAAGTTTTTAAGGAAATTGTTGAGAGTTTATAAATGCGAGATTTAAGAATATCAATTGCAATTATTGTTACGGTGCTTCTTAGCGTGGGCGTTATAATGATTTTTAGTTCAAGCGGAATTTATGCGCTACAAGAATTAGGCTCGAGCACATATTTTTTGCAGCGGCATTTAGTTTATTTATGTGTAGGATTTATTCTTATGGCGCTTGTCATGGCTATGGATTATCGCTTGCTTTCGCAGTATTCGAAACCAATCTTGATACTTTCAATTGTGACACTTGTTCTTGTCTTGATTCCAGGAATTGGAAAAGAAGTTTATGGAGCCCGGCGTTGGTTTCGATTTCTTGGTTTTGGATTTCAGCCTTCTGAGTTTGTAAAATTGGCGGTCGTAATTTATATGGCAGATTTCTTGGCTCGCAAACAAAATCGAATTAAGAGTTTTTTCTTTGGTTTTATCCCCGTGTTGTGTGTCTTAGGCGTTGTTTCTTTGCTCATTTTAAAGCAACCGGATCTTGGAACAACGGTATTAATTGCTATAGTTGTTTTCATAATGCTTTTTATTGCAGGAACGCGGATTGGATATTTGGCGAGCATTGTTTTTTTAAGCTTGCCTGCAGCATACTACTTAATCGCACTTGTTCCTTATCGGTTAAGACGCATCCAAGCGTTCTTAGATCCATGGAGCGATAAACAGGGCGCAGGTTTTCAACTTGTTCAATCTCAGATTGCTTTAGGCTCTGGGGGGATTTTTGGAATTGGGCTTGGAAAAAGTATGCAAAAATTGTTTTACCTTCCGGCAGCACATACAGATTTCATTTTATCCATTATCGGTGAAGAGCTTGGGCTTTTGGGGACAACAGCAATCGTTTTTCTTTTTGCTTTATTTGTTTGGCAAGGAGCAAGAATTGCTAAAAGAACGGAAGATCCATTTGGATACTTTCTGGCTATTGGGATTGTCGCTATGATTGGTTTGCAGGCGATTGTGAATATTGGTGTTAGCATCGGCGCTTTTCCGACGAAGGGTTTGCCGCTGCCGTTTATTAGCTATGGAGGCTCTGCGCTAATCATGCAAATGGTTTGCGTTGGAATTTTGCTTAATATTTCTAGAATACAAGATTTATTATAGAAAAAGGATGTTTATGAAGATTATCATTGCAGCAGGAGGAACAGGAGGGCATGTGTTTCCTGCTGTTTCGGTTGCCAGAGAGCTAGTTAAACAAAACCAAGTTATTTTTTTCACAACGGATGGGATTGCTTTTCAAATCATTAAGGATTCTGGGTTTGAGCCTTGGGCTGTATGCCAGAGAGGAATGTCGTCTGGAAATATTGTGATGTTTGCAATAAGGATGATTCAAGCTATACGAGAATGCCTTTGCATTATTCTAAAAGTGTCACCTGATGCTGTTGTTGGCTTTGGCGGGTATCCGGCTTTTCCTATCGTCTTTTCTGCTTGGCTTTCAAGAATTCCCGTGTTGATTCACGAGCAGAACATTGTCCCTGGTAAGGCAAATCAGATGGCCGGTATGTTTGCAAATAGAATTGCAGTCAGCTTCCAAGAGACTAAGAAATACTTTTCTGATCAAAAATGTGTTTTAACGGGATGTCCATCTCGATTTCGTGACATAGAGAAACCAGCAGAGGAAGATTTTAGAAAGTTTGGTTTTAAACAAGAGAAGGTAACAATTTTGGTTTTTGGCGGAAGTCAGGCTAGCCAAAGAATTAATAGTATTTTTTCGGATGCAGCGGTTCTTCTGAAGGGAAACTTTAATTTTCAATTTATTCATCTTTCTGGAAAGGGTGATTATTATGCGTTGTATAAGAAGTATTTGAATAATAAATTGAATTTTAAACTGTTTGATTTTCTGCAGGATATTGCACCGGCTTATCGCGTTGCTGATTTGGTTATCGCTCGTTCAGGAGCATCGACAATTTCGGAATTGATTGTTTTTAAAAAGCCTTCAATTCTTATTCCTTATCCATCTGAGAAAGTGCACCAAAAAGAAAATGCTTTGGTTCTTTCAGCGGCAGGTGTCGCTACGATCATCGAGGAGGCAAACCTTTCGGCATCACGTTTACACAACGAAATTATATCTTTTTTTAGAAAGAAAAGGTCACAGGCAAATTTTATGAAAAGTATGCAGCAGCTTCAAATGCCAGATTCAGAAAAGAAGTTGTCTCGAGAGATCGGTAAGCTAAAGAAATGAAGCGAATCACATATCTGTTACTTATAATTTTGTTTTTTGGTGTCATGCCGATATCGTCGGCATCTAATGAGTGGAATGATTTAAAGAGTCGTCATTTTATTATTTATTATAAAAATGCGCCTCGCGAATTTATTAAAACGGTCGAGCAGTCCGCAGAGGATTATTATTTTGATATTGTTGACGAGCTCGGTTTCACACGTGATCAGATTTGGACATGGGACGAGCGTGTAAAGATTTATATTTACGACAATCAGCAAGACTATCTCACATTAGCTCGACAAGCTAGCTGGTCTGCCGGATCAACAATGCTGGGATCAAAAGTGATTCGAACATTTCCTTCGGCGCACGGATTTTTTGACTCTTTATTGCCGCATGAATTAGGGCATATTATTTTTAGAGATTATGTTGGTTTTGAATCCAATATCCCGCTTTGGTTTGACGAGGGTGTTGCGATGTATCAGGAAAAGGCAAAGCGTTGGGGAGCAAATCAGGAGGTTAAATCTGCTATTCAGGATAAAAGTTTTTGTAGTTTATCCGATTTAAGGCTAACACGAAAATCATCTCAAAGTGATGTAAATTTGTTTTATGCAGAATCAGCCAGCGTCGTGTATTATTTAATTTCTGAATTTGGAAGCTTTAAATTCTTAAATTTTTGTCGTAATTTAAAAAAAGGTTTATCATTTAACCGAGCACTTAAGAAGTCATATTATCGCTTTGAAAATGTTAATGACTTGAATAAAACATGGGTTGGTTATTTAAAAAATGAATAAACATTATCACTTGATCGGTATTGGCGGTATTGGCGTTGGGACGCTGGCGTCTTTATTTTTAGATGACGGATTCGACGTGAGCGGATCTGATATCAAGGAAAACGACATGACAATGTCCTTGAGAGAAAAAGGAGCTAATATTTCTATAGGGCATAAGGCGGAAAATATCTTAAGTCCGGATTGCGTGATTTACTCTTCAGCCATTTCAAAGGATAATTCTGAGATAGCAGAGGCGCAAAGGAAGAATATTCCTGTTGTCAAAAGAGGGCAAGCTCTCGCAGAGCTAGTTCGAACTAAAGAGGCAAGTGTCATCGCCGGAGCTCATGGCAAAACAACAACAAGCGCTTTGGTTGCACATATTTTAAAAGAGGGAGGGCTTGATCCTGCGGCTGCGATTGGAGGCGTTATTGAAAATGGTGGATACAGTGGGCGTTCAGGAAAGGGTAAGCATTTTGTTGTTGAAGCAGATGAGAGCGATGGATCGTTTTTATATTTTTTTCCAAAATATGCCATTATTACGAATGCCGATCTTGAACACGTAGATTTTTATGAGAATTGGGATAATATCATAAAGGCGTATGCAAAATTTATTGCGCAGATTGATCTGAATGGACATCTTTTTTATTGTGGAGACGATTCGGTTTTACGTAGTTTAGCTTGTGAATTTAAAGGACAGAAAACAAGTTATGGATTCGATAAGGACAATGACATTTTTGCCGATAAAGTGATGTGTTCCGGGTTTCAATCAAAGTTTTGTTGTATTTTAGGCGGAGAAAGAAAGGGAGACATTCAGCTTAATATTCCTGGACGTCATAATATTTGTAATGCACTTGCGGCTATTGGTCTAGCTTTAAAATTAGGTGTTTGCTTTGAATTAATACAAAAAAGTTTAGAAAGTTTTAAAGGTGTTCAAAGGCGTTTTTCCCATCATGGTGATTTTAATGGCATTTCCGTTGTTGATGATTATGCGCATCATCCTAAGGAAATTCTTTCGACTATCGAGGCTGCGAAGACATTTGACAAAAAAAGAATTTTTGTTATCTTTCAGCCGCACCGGTATTCTCGAACAAAATATTTTAAGGATGACTTTGTTGATGCCCTAAAGGAGTGTGATCAGCTTGTCATCACAGATATTTATAGCGCCAGCGAAAAAGAGCAGAAGCAAATCACGCCAAACATGATTTGTGAAGACATCAATAGGGCTAAGGCGGGGTTGGCTGTTTATAAGGAGTACAATGAAGTTGTTCCGCATATTTTAGAGAATGCTTTGTCTGGCGATTTGGTTTTATTCTTAGGCGCAGGGGATATTAATCGGCTTGCTGATGAGCTGGCTAATCAGTTAAGAAAATAAGAGAAGAATTATGTTTTATATGAATCAGGATTTTAAAATTAATAAAGACATTTTCTCAAGACGCGTTGGCGTCTTAATGGGAGGGTGTTCATCTGAGAGGAACATCTCGATTAAATCAGGAACAGCGGTTGCTAAGGCCCTCAAAGATGGCGGATGCAATGTTGTGTCGATTGACATCACTTCTGAAGATAGGACAAAAGTGATTGAGCAATTGGTTGCTGAGAAGATTGACATTGCATTTATCGCCCTTCATGGACGATTTGGCGAGGATGGAAAAATTCAAGAAATTTTGAAATCTTTAAATATTCCATATACTGGATCTGGGCCAAAGGCTAACAGCTTAGCGATTAGTAAAATTTTGACCTATCGAGCGCTTAAAAATGAGGGAGTTTTGGTTCCGGCGCATATTGCTCTTTTTTTAGAATTTGATGATTATCAGAAAATCATTAGTGAGAAATTTCAAGGGCACCCAGTTGTAGTTAAGCCTTGCTCGGAAGGTTCTAGTATAGGTATTAGTATTATTACAAATTATAATAATTTAAATGATGCGATAAAGAGAGCTTTTTGCTATGATAAAGAAGTTATTGTTGAGCAATATGTTTCAGGGAAAGAGCTTACAGTAGGAATTTTAGGAACACAGGCTTTGCCGGTTGTCGAAATTCAGCCAAAAAATGATTTTTTTGATTTTTCAGCTAAATATGAAGCCGGAACAACTGAATATATCGTTCCTGCTGAGATTGACAATGCCCTATCAGAAAAAGTTAAAGATATTGCTCAAAAAGTGCATCAGGCTCTGGGATGCGTTGATCTTTCTCGGGTTGACTTTATTTTAGATAAAAATGATAATCCGTATGTTTTGGAATTGAATACAATTCCAGGGATGACGGCCACAAGCCTTCTCCCAAAGGCTGCCTCAGCAGTGGGTATTGATTTTGTCCAACTTTGTTTAACACTTATACATTTGACCTATGGCACGAAAACCAAAAAGACGTAAAAAGCAAAAATTTAGTTTTTCATTTTTCGGAAGCCCGATTATTCGCTATGCGGTTGCATTTCTTTTTTTAGCATTCATTGTTTTTGTTTCCGCAAGAAAAATTTATTGGATGTTTAAGGATTTTTCTTATTTTCAAGTTCAGAAGATTATTTCTTTGTCGGGAGAGAATTTTAAAGATCAAGAGCGTTTTTCTTATTTAAAGGGAAAAAATATTTTTGAAATTGATTTAGTTGAGCTTCAAAAACAGCTCAAGTGGGCTTATCCTCAGGCAGAGCGCATTCGGGCATTAAGGCGTCTTCCAGATGCGATTGCAATTGATCTGATTGAGCGAACGCCTGCCGCTTCTGTTTACATTAATCGGGTAACCGTTGTGGTTGATTCAGATGGATTTGTTGTTTCAAAAACTTTGAAGAATAAGAGGCTGCCATTAATTTCGGGTATTCCAAATCGTGCTGGCAATGTCCTTGTTGGACGAGCTATTCCAGACAAAAGCCTCCAGACTGCACTTTTGATTTTAAAGACGTTTGTAAAAGAATCTATTTTTTTAGATGTTCATTTGAAAAAGATTAATGTTGGGAATCTATCAAAGATTTATTGTTATTTTAGCAATGGGATTGAGATTATTGTTGACCAGGATGATATTGTTAAGAAAGTTAAAAGTTTAAAGATGATTGCTGGTAAGGCAAATCTAGAGATTTCTAATATTCGTTATATCGATTTGCGTTTTAAAGAGCCGGTTATTAAAGAAAAATGATTAAAGAAAAAATATATTGTGGGCTTGATTTAGGGTGTCAAAAAATCAAGGCTAGTATTATGCGTGCTCAAAAAGATCATGTGGATCTTCTGGGCGTTTCGCAGCTTAATACGCAAGGGCTGACAAGTTCATCCGTAAGTGATTTGCGAGAACTGTGCGACTGCATTCATAGAATTTTATCCGGTTTGGCAAAGAAGACTGGAACAAAGGTTAAAAATATTAATTTGGGTTTTGGGGGACGTCTGATCGATAGCCGAGAAAGTCATGTGGTTGTTCCTTTGACAGACAGAGGAAGCAAGGTGATCACCTCGTTCGACCTTCGAAAAATTAATCGGCAAACTTGCCTTTTAGGTGTTGATTTGGATGAACGATTATTCCATAATTTTCCGACGAAATATATTATTGATGGGTTTAATATCGCGACAAACCCTCTAGGGCTTTATGGACGCAAGATTGAGGCTAATAGCCTTTTGCTTGTTGCAAAGAATAATCTAGTTAACAATATGTACAAAGCTGTAAATCAAGCTGGCTTTGAGGTTTTGAATGTATTTTTTTCGTCTTTGTCGGCAGCAAAAGTTTGTCTTTCATCTCAACAAAAAAAGGATGGCTGCCTTTTTATTAGCATTGGCACAGAGGCAACAGATCTTTTATTTTTTAAGGACTATCTTCTCAAGGCCGTGCGCATTATTTCTTGGGGAGGGAATCATCTGACAAATGAAATTAGTGGAGCGCTTGGCCTTCCATTTGATTTGGCGGAGGATATCAAGCGCTCGTATGCTGTTGTTCCAGATCGTAGCAGCGAACAGGAAGAAGGTGAAATTTTAGTTAAACGGGATTCTGGATATATTCCAATACAGCGTTTAGATATTTCAAAGGCAATTTGTTTTTCTGTGAAAGAATTTATTTCTCAGATTTGCGAAGCTATAAAGAGTGTAGAGATTGGTAGTCATTTATCGGCTGGAATTGTTATGAGTGGAGGGGGATCACTTTTACCTGGATTGCTTGAATGCATTGAGAAGGAAACTAAGCTTTCAACACATATGGGAAAAGTTAGCGTTGAGTCCAGACGTTTAAGTAGCCCGTCTGTTTATGCGGCTTCAATAGGGCTTGCGCAAGAGAGTCGTAAAGATTTGTTGAATAATATTTTTTCATCAAACGGGAATGCGTTAGTGTTTAAGCGTTTTTCGAATAGAGTTAAAGAAATTTATCAGGAGTATTTCTAAAAATGAATGATTTAAAGAAATCGCGTGTTGCAGTAACTGGCGGAGCAGGATGCATTGGTTCTTTTGTTGTTGATGAGGTGATTAAACGAGGGGTTAAGGAAGTCGTTATTGTTGACAATTTTACTCGAGGATTAAAAAAGAATATTGAGCCAGCGATAGCTTCGGGTTGTGCTCGGCTAGTCGATGGAGACATTAGAGACTTTGATTTAATGAAAAAAACATTTAAAGGAATTGACTATTGTTTTCATTTGGCGTCATTAAAGATTATTCAGTGCGTTGATGAGCCGCGTCACGCCTTAGAGGTAAACGTTGATGGAACATTTAATGTTCTTGAGGCTTGCGCAGACAATAATGTGAAGAAAGCTGTATTTTCGTCCACGGCGTCCATTTATGGACAAGCAGATATTTTTCCTATCAAGGAAACACATCATCCTTATAACAGTCACACGCTTTATGGTGCGTTTAAGGTTGCAAATGAGTTGATGTTTCAATCTTTTTATCAGATGAGAGGGCTGAAGTTTAATACGCTTAGGTATTTTAATGTATTCGGTCCTCGCATGGACGCGCATGGAAAATATACAGAGGTTTTAATTCGATGGTATCGCTTGATCAAGGAAGGTAAACAGCCGTTGATTTATGGTGACGGAAAGCAAACGATGGATTTTATTTATGTTGAGGATGTTGCAAGGGCAACCGTTTTGGCGCTTACAGCAGATATTTATAATGGAGTTTTTAATTGCGCAAATGGGAAAGAGACGTCGCTAGAGGAGCTTTGTTGTGCATTGCTTGAGGTGATGGGTTCTGATTTAAAGCCAAAATATGTGCCGATACCAGAGGATCGAAATAAAATTGAAGTGATACGTCGCTTGGCAGATGTTTCAAAGGCGAAAGAAGAGATTAATTTTAAAGCACAAGTGACCTTAAAAGAAGGATTAAAGGAATTGGTGAAATGGCTGGAAACTCAGAAAATGTAAAGAAAATAATACCGATTACACGTCCGTTTTTTGGTGAAGAGGAGGTCGGTGCGGCATCCGAAGTCATTCGTTCAGGGTGGGTGACGCAAGGCCCTAAGGTAAAAGAATTTGAAGATGTTTTTGCTTCTTATGTTGGGTCAAAACATGCATGTGCTGTATCAAATTGCACAGCCGCACTTCATTTGGCTTTGTTAGCCGTTGGTGTTAAGCCAGGAGACGTTGTTATTACGGTCAGCCATTCTTTTATTGCAACGGCTAATAGTGCACGATATTGTGGCGGTGAGCCAGTCTTTATCGATGTTGAAAAAGATGGTTTTAATATGTGCCCACAAGCCTTGAAGCAATTTTTGTCTAGTGAATGTGAGAAGCGGCCAAGCGGTTTGTTTTATAAAAACGTCAGCAAGCTTATTCGAAGCGAGTCGCCTTTATCGAGCCTCATTGGGGATGATAAAGGAAAGGTTGAGAATTTTGGGCGTATTGCTGCCATTGTTGTTGTTCATCAACTTGGCATTCCGTGTAATTTAAAAGAAATTTTGCCGATTGCGCAATCATATAAGATTCCTGTTGTTGAAGATGCAGCGTATGGAACGGGAAGCGAAATATCTTTGGATGATGGAAAAACATGGGAAAGAATTGGAAAGCCGCATGGAGATATTGCTTGCTTTTCATTTCATCCAAGAAAGCCTATCGTGACAGGAGAGGGCGGTATGCTAACGACGAGCAATGAGGAATATGATGCATTATTTCGTCTGCTGCGGCATCAGGGCATGGCCGTATCCGACCTTGTTCGGCATCAATCAAAGAAAATTATCATCGAAGATTATATTGTGACTGGATATAACTATCGAATGACAGATATTCAGGCTGCTATTGGTATTGAGCAGTTAAAGCGATTGCCAGAGATGATGTGTCGAAAAAAAGAGGCAGCTCGGTTTTATTCTGAAAATCTCTCAGATATTTCTTGGCTAGAAATATTTAAAGATTTATCTTATGCTCGCAGCAATGCGCATAATTATCCAGTTTTAATTGATAAGAACTCGCCAATGGATCGTGATTCTTTGATGCAGCACCTATTGGATCGAGGTATTTCAACGCGCCCATGTGTTATGAATTCTCACTATGAAATTCCATACCGGTCCGATTTATGGTCGTTGCCAAATTCTGAAAACGCAAGGGACAACGGTCTTCTCTTGCCTATGTTTTATGAAATCACCGATGATGATCTTAAGAAAATAGTTGAGGAATTTAGAAATGTCTAAGAAATTACTCTTGTTTCCTTTTGGAGGTAGTGCGCGAGAAGCGTTTGTGACAATTCAGTCTTGTCCAGCCTTAGCGACCGAGTGGGATGTCATTGGTTTTGTCGATGATAATCCAGAAGCAAGAGAAAAAGAATGCTGTGGCGTTAAGGTTTTAGGAGGGCGCGAAGTTTTTGATGAGCATAAAGATGCTTATGTTTTAGCTGTTCCGGCACATCCAGATATTTATTTAAAAAGAAAAGAAATCATTGATGGACTTAATATTGATTCCAAAAGATGGGCAACCATTGTTCATTCGTCTTGTGTTGTTTCTGAAGATACCAACATTGGAATAAATACTATTGTAATGCCTTTTGGCTTTGTTAGCACAAAAGTAAATATTGGAAATCATTGCGTTGTTTTATCAAGATCTATTATTTCACACGATGTCCGTATTGCAGATTATTGTTGTTTTGGAGGGCATGTTACGATTTCTGGATCTGTGAAAGTTGACGAACAATCTTACATTGGGTCGTCTGTTACGATTCGTGAAAATATTCATATTGGAGAAAAGAGTTTAGTGGGAATGGGTTCCAATGTGATTTCAGATGTTGGCGCAAAGACAGTTGTTGCAGGAAACCCTGCAAAGGAAATTCGAAAAGCCGAATAACAAAACAAATTAATCAAGGAAGCGCATATGATTTCAATTATTTTTCCCGTATTTAATGAACAAGAAAATTTAGAAGAGTTGTATCAGCGTGTTCTTGCTGTTGCTTCAAAAGTGGATGGACATGATTTTGAGCTTGTTTTTGTTGATGATTGCTCGTCAGATCAAACGCCAGAGATTTTGCGAAGTTTGCATTCGAAAGATAAGCGCGTCAAAGTCATTCGATTTGCTCGCAATTGTGGCGGACATGCGGCATTGACCGCAGGTCTTTATTATTGCAAAGGTGATTGCGCAATTACTTTAGCTGCAGATTTGCAGGATCCCCCAGAGCTTATTTTGGATCTAGTTGCAAGCTGGAAAGATGGTGCCAAGATTGTTTGGGCAGCTCGATCCAAGCGAGAGGGAGAAAGCCTTTCTGTGAAGGTTTTTTCAAAGCTTTATTATGCTTTTATTAACTTATTGACGGATGTGAAGATGCCAAATCTGGGGGTTGATGTTTTTTTAGCTGATCGTGTTGTTGTCGAATCACTTAAAAGTATGCCAGAAAAGCACAGCTCTATTTACATGGCTTTAGCTTGGCTTGGATTTCCTCAAACGACAATTGAATATGTTAAGGTAGCAAGGACAAAAGGTGCCTCTAAATGGAGTTTAGGCAAAAAGATAAAGCTGATGATTGATTCGATCTTGTCTTTCAGTCATGTCCTTATTCGATATATGAGCATCTTGGGACTTGCGACAGCATTTGTTGGATTTGTTTATGCTGCATGGGTTGTTGGTAAAGCAATCTTTTTTGGATTGGCGGTTGAAGGGTGGTCTTCTTTGATTGTGGCCATTCTGGTTGTTGGTGGTGTCCAGATGATGATGCTTGGTGTTTTAGGAGAGTATTTGTGGCGAACATTTGATGAATCAAGACGAAGACCACGTTTTGTTATTGAATACAAAATTGATTAAAATTTTATGAAGCAAAAACATTTTATATTTTCAATAAGCGTTCTAGCGCTTATGATGATCTCGCTTGTTGTCAAGCATCTCAGTCCGTCTTTAATCGAACATCTTTATGCAAATAAGCAGCTGCTTGTCCTAAATCTTTTTTCAGGTAATTTTGATGTAACTGTGCAATCGCTTGATTTCTATTTAGGGCGATCACGGGAAGTTGTTTTTGGACCGCTGAGCATGGTTTTATCCGGAATAGCGCTTATTCTATTTTGCTTGCGATACTTAAAACAATTAAATTTCTGGAAATTTACCGCTACTTTTTTCATTTATTTTGTAATCACAAAGTTTGAAGTTTTATTTTTTCCTCCTTATGGGGATTCGGCAAGCGGTCCTGTCATTGAAGCGATTTGGCTTTTGCATAATAATTTCAACTATGCAAAGCTGGCTGGAGAAGAGGTGTTTGTTCGCGGAGGACCAAAGGTTTATTTGTTCTCGCTCTACCCAACGTATTTGGCATTGTTGATGAAAATGATTCCTCATACCAAGACATTTTTGGCAGTTAATCATTTAATCATTTTTGGTCTAAGTGCTGTGATTTTTTCTTTTTTCCGCTCAATCGCACGCAAGATTTTTGATGAGAAATTGTCCGTCCTGTTGTCTATTTTTCTTTTATCTTTGCCGTTAGTTCAGAGTCAGATTGAACAAATCAATATGGAGATTCCTGTTTTATTTTTTATTGTATTGTCACTTTATTTTTTGTCCGAAAAAAAGATTTTGCATGCATCTATTTTTTCTGGTTTAGCCGTTTTCACTAAGCTTTATGCTGCGTATATGGGTGGGGCTGTGTTCTTTGTTGGGTTGTATTTATTTTTCTTTGGACAAGAACAGAAGAAAGATTTTAAGGTTCTTGGATCGAGCATTCTTTCTATATTCTTTGTGATCACAGGAGCCTTGTGCCTTTTTCTTTTTATGGATCTTGGCGGGAAGATTGATAAGGTAGGTGCGTTTCAGGGGTTTGCTCTGATGAAAACATTTCCGATTAGTTATTTTTATTTTTTAAGTTTAGTCGCATTTATTGCTTTTGCGTTTCGTGTTTTAAGGGAGCAAGGGAGGAACTCTTTCGACAATGTTGTCAATTTCTTAAACGATCATTACAGAGTAGTGGTTTTGTTTGTTTGTTCGACAGGATGGTTTGTTTTGTTCTTAAACTCTGGGTGGATCCCTCCACGGTATACATTTATTTTGTTGCCGTCATTGATTTTAGGAATTTTTTACGTAATTCATATTCTCATCAGGAATAAAGAAATTGTGGCGCACGGAGTTATGGGTTTGATTCTCGTCGAATTTTTGTGTTCATACGGTCTTGCATATACTCCTGTGACGATTCAAGATCATGCCATTGTGGAAAGAAGCCTTGAATATCGTAACGATGTTATGTTGCATATGGAGCTCGCTCGTCTTGTTGAGCAAAAATATTCGAATTTAATCGTGGCAGCGCCTTTTACGTTTGCGCAAGCGTTGGCTTTTCCTGAAATGGGTTTCACGCGAAAGAAATTAGATGTCATGATTTATTTGTTTCCCTGCACCTATGAGGGCATTAGGCATTTTGAAGGACTCGAGAACGTAAATCCAAGAGATGTTGTTTGGGTCGGAGTTAAAACGCCTTTTATGAAAATTGAATATCTCCCCAACGGGCCACATGACCTTGTCATTGAAGAATTGCAAGTTGGTAATAAAAGTGCGAATTTATTTATTGGCGGGTTTTCTGTAAACGCTCTATATCATTATGGGCAGTCTTTGGTTAAGCAACTTGAGGCGCAAGGTATTAAGAAATTAGAGCTTAAAGCCTACTAAGAGTCCTCACTCCAGAACGAATAAAAACTAAAAAAGACAATAGTCGGAAGAAGATAGAAGGCAATGCGACTTGCCGTGCATTCTAGGCGCCAGGTAAGGTCGAAGTGTGCGGTTGTCAGGTAGACATATAATAAGGTGATAAAGAAGAGAGCGAAGAATGTCAGGAATATTTTGTTTTCATTTCGAATGAGGTTTTTAGGTCTAAAGATTCCAAGAAGGACAACGAGCACCCATATAAAATTCCATCCTCGATTCAAAAGTTCTGTTTTATAAAACCCTACAGTGGTAAGAAATCCCTTGATGTTACAGAATTCCAGCTCTTTTGTTAATGGATTAAATAAAACTTCTCTTGTCGGTGGCGCTAAGAATATTTTGAAAATAAGAGTCGCCGCTCCTGTCATTGCGATGCCTATAAATAAGAATTTAATGATAGAGATTGCATTTGCACGATTTAAATCTTTATTTAAAAGAAGGTAGGCGGATGTAAGCCCTGATAGAAAGACGAGCATAACGATGCCTTCATTCTTTGCAAACGGCATAAACCCTAAGAAAAGCCCGGCGAGAAAAGCAATCCGATGATTTTTTGTTCTAAGCATTGTTATAAGTAAAATGACACTTGAAAGAAGAAAATAGGATAAAATAACATCGGCATACTGTGTTGTGCTCCAGAAAATATAAGACGGTGTTGACATAAGAAGAATGGAAGCAAGAAAGGCGATCCATTTTTTTATGAATTGAGACAATCCTGCATAAAGAAGAAGTCCGCAGGAAACTGAAAATATAATAGATGTCATTGATGCCGCAGCAATCATCCCTCTTTGAAATACCGAAAAAATCCATGTATTAATAAGAGGTAGAAGAATGGGGTAGCTTGGTTGCGTGTGCCAGTGAACCTTTGCGAAGTCTTTCCAGCGCTCTGCACCAAAAATAAGAAATTTTGCTTTCATGTTGTAAAGGCCCCACGCATCCCATCCTCCGAAAGGATATTGCTTTGATAAAATAGCGATAATAATAATAACGATACTCCAGCAGATGCCGCAGGTGACATAAAATTTGATATTGCTTTTTTGTTCAAGAAGACTTTTGTCGTTATTGTCTGATGGAAAATAAAAGATATTGGCAATAAATAAGCCTAGCAATACGGTAAAATTGATTCCAAGGATAGCCGCTTGATTAAATTGGCCAAAAACAAAAAGGGAATAAAATGTCAACGTCGCAGACACGCCAATTCCAAGCCCAATAGAAAGGCAGAGTATGAGCGTCGTTGGAAGAGGTGGCTGATCTTTTAAAATAATACGAATGATAAAGAACCCAATGAAAAGCGATATAAGGTAGGTTAAAAGATCAATCATTATAGCGCTCCGAGATTATTTTTCCAAAAGGATTGATATAGGTAGGTTTCGCGCGAATAATAGATAAAATTGCTTTTGCAGAATCTGGAGTCGGTGCATTGATTATATTTATCTTATGGCCTGGATTGCTAAGATCAAGCAAAACAGGGGCAAGCATGTATTGGGCCATCATGAATTGTCCGTCGTTATCCTCGGGTGTCGGAGTTATATCGCTTAAGAACCCAACAGCAGTTTCGTCTTTCAACTTGTCCTTAAGGTCAAAGTATTGAAAACCAGGCTCAGTTGATCTGTTTCCAATCGTTGTGATTTGCGCCATGATGCTGACAAAGTTGACCGCAAGATTAATCGCAATCAGCAGAATAATAATTCCGATAATAAAGCTGGTTAAATATGATATTTTTTTATTTTTTATTTTCATGTTTTTAATATTTGTTGAAAAACATTATAGCCTAAAAAGAACGCAAACACAATTTTTACGAGTAATTTAGAATAAAGATGGTAATTTGAAATATTTTCTCAAGAAGCAACTTAACCTAAACAATCTGGATGTCAGTTGGCCATTTTTTTTAAAGATGGAGGTTCTAGATAAAGATTAACGCTAATAGCGTTGAAACAGTAAACGCTTTGCCTGTGAAAGCGATGGAACTTATGCCATTTGTTGTAATATATTCTTTGCAAAGCTGTAAAATCAGAAATATATTTTATGATAAAAGTTTTAATAAACGTTTTGGGAGAGAAATATTTCTTTTCTTTAATTCATTCAGATATTTTTCTGTTTCTCGTGATTTTCCTTCTCTTGAATAATCATAGAGAAAAAGCAAATATGCTCCGAGATTATCGGGATTAATTTCTAAGGCCTTATTTAAGAAAATTCTTGCTTCTTTTTTTCGATTTTGTCGATATCGTAACAGTGCAAAGCTTACATAAATATCATCACCGGAAGGGTTGTATTTTACTTCTAAAAGGAATTCTCTTTCCGCTTTTTTAAGGTCACCTTCTTGAGCGTAAAGGTTTCCAAGGTTTTTATGAATTCTAATAAGTCTCGGATAAAGTGATAGAGCATAGAAATAACTTTTTTTTGCAGCCTCTTTAAATCCCATCATTTCGTACGTTCTGCCTAAATTGGCATGAGCCGTTGGTAAGCTTGGCGAGCCTTGGACCGCCGCGTGCCAAAAATTCCAACTATTTTTAAGGATATTGCTATATTGAAAGGTTGTTCCGAAAAGCAAACTTATAGTAATAACAGTAAAAATAAAAAGTTTTTTTGGCTGTTGCACAAGTTTTTTTACAAGATTTGTTTCCATTAAAACAATTAGAAACCCGATTAAAGGAATATACATTCTATATTCATAAAAAGTAAGGCTAATGGCTAAGCCTGGTAAGAGGAACAATAAAAACCATAAAATTCCAAAAATGATATGCTTGATCCTTTTAGTTGGCGTTGCCCAGATAAGAAATCCGACAAAGAAAAAAACAATAATTCCAAAAATTAAAGAAGTGTTTTCGACAATCGGTGTTGGACAAAGGTTAAATGGTAAAATTGTTTTACCGAGATGAATTAGAAGGCTGGGCAAATTATGAAAAACAGATTTTAAAATAAGAAAAAGAGGCACTTCGGGAGATTGTGAAAGAACAGCGAAGCGTATAAGAAGCCAAGCACTAATAATCGATAGCCACGACAGCGGCAACCAAAGCTTTTGAATAAAAATCTTTTGTTTACAATATAAAAGGTAGGCGCAGAGCATCATTGCAATTGGGATAACGATGGCTGTTTCTTTTGTAAAAAGAGCAAAGATAAAAAAGAGTAAATGTCCAAAAAAATACCTTTTCTTGTCTGTTTCTAGAAAATACAAGAAATAAATGAAAGAAACTAAAACAAAAAAAGCAAAGAGAGTTTCTGTTCTGCCAGGAATCCACCCAACAGCAAGCGTCATCAAAGGGTGAACCGTAAAGATTAAAGAAAAACTAAGGGCAAGGGCTTTGTCGTATTTTAAGCGTTGAAATAAAAAGAAAACCAAACAGCAATTAATCGCGTGCAAATTTAAATTTGTAAGCCGATAGCCCCAAAGTGAAGCTTTGTAAATAATGGTGTCGCTCATAAAGGAGAGCGTTAGAATAGGGCGATATAAAAAATCAGTTACAAAATCTGGTCTGAAGAAAGCTTCCAAAGCTCTTGACCAATCTTTTAAGAACCAGTGATACCGTATTAGCCAGACTTCATCATCAAAATGTGTTAGATCAAAGAAGAGAGTTTTAAAAAATAAAAGAAATACGACAAAAACGATCCACCCATAAGGATGCCATGAAGAAAGAAAAATATTTGAAATGTTGAGAGATTTGTTTTCTTTTTTCATAGATTAAGATGGGAGAGAGGCTTGAACCCTCGACTTTCTGTTCTTAAAGTAGATGTATTGCCTAAGCTACGCTGCTCTCCGAATTATTAATTTTTATTATTATTTATCTGCAGTATCTGCAGTTAAATTTTTGATAGATAGATGCTAAAACCTTGGGCGCAATCTGTTCCGTGAGTCGAGGGACATTATATCACGAGAGTTCCAAAATCGCAATTCGAGTTTCTTAGAGGCGATATGTGCTTTAAAGCGCATGCTTTTAGTCTATTTAATTTTAAAGAAATTAAATAAAAAATTATTCTAAAGCTATAAGATTCTTAGATTGGATTTAGAAGAATGCCCTAGCTTTTTTGATAATTTTTATTAAAAAGGATTTTTGAGAATTTATTTGCAAATATATTTGTATCGTTAATGTTACTGGCGTTCGTTTTGTAAAACAGGCGTAGGACGAAGCCGATTTTTAGCGCTAATAGCAGGGACAGCTTCACTCTTTACACGACACGATAATTTTGGTATAAATAGTAACTATTTTTAAGGTCATGAATTGATATGATTTGCGCCTGGCCGACATTTTTTATAGAGAGCGAGGAAGTCGGCACGTGCGCAATTCATCTATGCATGAATTAAGGAATTTGCGCCTGCCTGATTTTTGTAGGTTTTTAATAAAGGCAATCAGTGCGTGTGCATTTCCGCTATATAAAAATTTAAAGTTATTGCGCCTGTAGCTCAGCTGGATAGAGCACTAGTCTTCGGAACTAGGTGCCGGAGGTTCGAATCCTCCCAGGCGCGCTTTTTTATTCACTTACCTTATAGCTTTTTTCAAAAAAGGCGAATAGAAAACCCCTTCAAGAGGGGTTTTATTTTTTGATATCTTTTTCCTCCAAAAAGAATAGTGAAATCATCTTTACAAAGACATCTTATTTTTATATGATGGGTTTATTAATTTAAACCTTTAATATCGACATAGATGCAATCTTCTCTACAAAAAACACCTTTATACAAATTTCATTGTGAGCTAAATGCGCGCATGGTTGATTTTGGCGGATGGCTTATGCCTGTTCAATATGATGGCATTCTTTCTGAATATCATCAATGTCGAGAAAGCTGTGCACTTTTTGATATTTCTCATATGGGAGAATTTATTTTTGAGGGTGATCTTAAGCAGGATGGATTGGACAAGATTTTAACATGTGAGACTTCAGGCATGTCCTTAGGCTCGTCTCGTTACGGGTTGATGCTTAATGAAAAGGGAGGCGTGATTGATGATTTGATTATTTTTTGTATTTCAGAAAAAAAATTTATGATCGTGGTTAATGCCTCGAATATTGAAAAGGATTTTGAGCATCTTAGAAACAATCTCTCAGACTCTTCTTTAATAACAGATGTTTCTAGTAAAACGGCAAAGCTTGATTTGCAAGGCCCATTGTCTAGGGATGTTTTAAAAAAGATTGTTTTAGGCACAGAGGATCTGGAATATTTTCGTTTTGATTCTTTCGATATTTTGGGAGAAGAGGGCATTGTAAGTCGAACAGGATACACAGGTGAGTTAGGATATGAAATTTTTTGTTCACCTAAGAAGGCAGAAGTTTTATGGCAAAAATTTCTAGACGACGATCGAGTAAAACCAGCGGGTTTGGGATCGCGAGATATTTTGCGAACAGAGATGGCCTATAGTCTTTATGGGAATGAGATAACAGAAGACACCTCTCCTTTAGAAGCGGGCTTAAGCCGTTTCATTTGTTTTGATAAGGAGTTTATTGGTAGAAATATTCTTTTGCAGCAAAAAGAAAATGGGATTAAAAGAAAGATTGTTTATTTTTTATCAGATAGTCGTCGCTCTCCTCGCCATGGACAAAGTCTTTATGCAAGTGATTCAAAAGAAATAGGCATTGTGACAAGTGGTATTTTCTCGCCGAGCATAGAAAAAGGAATTGGAATTGGATTAATTAATATTGACAGCGCATCAGATGGGGATAAAATATTTTTTGGAGATGAAAAGAACAAGATGCCTGCGATATTTACAAAAAGACCTTTTTATAAAAAAGGTTCTTTGAAAACTTAAAAGATTATTTTAAAAGGAGTTGTATTATGGGAAACGAAGAAGAATATTTGTATACAAAAGATCACGAATGGGTGTGTTTCGAAGATTCAATCGCATTTGTTGGTGTTGCTGATTATGCGCAGAATGCTTTAGGAGATATTACATTCATCGAGTTTCCAGAGATCGGAGCGGAAGTTGAGCAGTTTGAACAGTTCGCTTCGGTTGAATCGGTTAAGGCTGCAAGCGATATTTTTTCTCCCATTTCAGGAAAAATTATTGAGGCGAATCAAGACTTGGCGTCAGCACCAGAGCTGATTAACAAATCTTGTTATGAAAAAGGGTGGATTTCAAAAATTGACCCATCTGATCTTGATGAAAAAGATAACCTGATGACATTCGAAGATTACAGTAAGTTTTTAGAAGGGCTAGATACTTGAGCTCTTTTGTTGCCAACACAAAAAACGATGTCCAGCAAATGCTGAAGGTCATTGGGGCTAAATCCATTGATGATCTTTTTTTGGATATCAAATCTCGCCACCAACCAAAATCGTTTAACATTCCAAGCGGATTATCGGAGTTTGAGGTTCTTGAACGCGTTCGAGGCATTGCATCAAAGAATGATGCCCGGCTTGTTTCGTTTCTAGGGGCGGGATTCTATGATCACTATGTTCCAGAAGCAGTCACGGCACTTACGTCTCGGGCTGAATTTTATACAGCCTATACACCTTATCAGCCAGAAAGTTCTCAAGGTATTTTGCAAGCGCTATATGAATATCAAAGCATGATCGCAACTTTAACGAATATGGATGTCGTAAACGCTTCTCTTTATGATGGGGGAACAGCGCTTTATGAGGCGATGATGATGGCGATTCGTATTAATCGAAGAAAGAAGATTGTGATGGATGGAGGTGTTAGTCCGATTTATCGAAAAATTATTCGCAGCTATACATCAAATCTTGATATTGAGTTTAAAGAAACACCTATTGTGCATGGACGCGCCGATAGAGAGGCGATTAAGAATATTTTAGATGACAAGACATCAGCGATTATTTTGCAAAATCCAAACTTTTTTGGATCGATTGACGACCATACAGATATTATTAAACAAGCACATAAGCTAGGTATTTTAGTGATTGAAAGCGTCTATCCTATTTCATTGGGAATTTTGAAAACACCTGGTGAGATGGACGCCGATATTGTTACAGGAGAAGGCCAGAGTCTCGGGCTTTCGCTTAATTTTGGAGGGCCCTATTTAGGGTTTATGGCCACAAAAGAAAAGTATATTCGAAAAATGCCAGGACGAATTGTTGGGCAAACAGAAGATAAGAATGGTCGAAGATGTTTCGTTAATACTTTGCAGGCGCGTGAACAGCATATCCGTCGAGAGAAGGCAACGTCAAATATTTGCACCAACGTGGCTTTATGTGCTATTCAGGCTGCGATTTTTATGTCTTTACTAGGAAAACAAGGCCTTAAAGATTTAGCACAGCTTAATCTTGATAAAGCAGAATTTGCGCGCAAAACATTGGAAAAAATAGAAGGCGTTGAGGTTAAACGTTCTTCGCCAACGTTTAATGAATTTACGATCTGCTTGCCTAAAAAGGCTAAGGATGTTGTTGAAAAAATGGTGCAAAAAGGGTTTGCGGCAGGATTTCCTTTGTCACGATATTATCCTGAAATGGAGAATTATTTATTAGTGGCTGTTACGGAGAAAAGAACAAAAGATGAAATTGTTTTGTTTGCAAATAATCTTGAAGGAGCGCTATGCAGTTAATTTTTGAAAAAAGTGTACCTGAACGCAAAGGATTTCAAGTTCCAAAATCCGACGTTTCTATGAAGGCAACTATTCCAGGTGCATATATAAGGAAGATAGATTGTCTTTGGCCAGAGGTTTCTGAGCTGGATGTTGTCCGCCATTTCACAAGACTTTCAAATTTGAATTATTCTTTGGATGCAAATTTTTATCCTTTGGGATCCTGCACTATGAAATATAATCCAAAGTTTACAGAAAAGGCTGCAAGCATTAAGGGGTTTGCCAATCTACATCCGGTGTTACCTCAGCTAGACGGGTCGCTTGTGCAGGGTGGTTTGGAAGTTCTTTTTGAGATGGATCAGCTTCTTTCGGAAATTACAGGAATGGATAATTTTACGATGCAGCCTTTGGCAGGAGCACATGGAGAACTAACCGGCGTTATGTTAATGGCAGCATATCATCGCGCAAAAGGGAATAAGAAAAAATACATTATCATCCCAGATTCTGCCCATGGAACAAACCCTGCAAGCGCTACGATTGCTGGATACGACATTGTTTCAGTGCCGACAGATAAGAACGGTGTTTTAAGTTTAAAAGATTTTGAGGCAAAAATAACAGATGAATTGGCTGGCGTTATGCTGACATCGCCAAATACATTGGGGATATTTAATTCTAATATTGATAAGATTGCAGATGCTGTTCATAAAGTCGATGGGCTGATGTATTATGATGGGGCAAATTTGAATGCACTTTTAGGTCGTGCACGACCAGGCGATTTAGGTTTTGATATTGTTCATATTAATTTGCACAAAACGTTTGCAACGCCACATGGTGGAGGGGGCCCAGGCGCAGGTCCTGTGGGTGTTAAAAAAAGTCTATCAAAGTTTTTGCCGATATCGAGAGTTATCAAAAAAGATGATCACACCTATGCCCTTGACTATAATTATCCAGAGTCCATTGGATACGTTGCGCCTTTTTACGGAAACTTCTCAGTTATTTTAAAAGCTTATGCTTATATCTTGATGCTGGGCAAGGAAGGATTAAGAGAAATCAGCGATCACGCTGTTTTAAACGCAAATTATATTATGGCAAGATTAAAGAAATATTATGATCTTCCATTTGACCGCACATGCATGCACGAATGTGTTTTTTCAGCATCAAAACAAGAAAAAAATGGCGTGCATGCGAATGATATTGCAAAATTTCTAATTGATAAGGGATTTCATCCTCCGACGGTATATTTTCCTCTTATTGTGAAAGAAGCTATTATGATTGAGCCAACCGAAACGGAATCTAAGCAAGAAATGGATCCATTTATTGAAGCCATGATTGAAGCGGCTCAACTATCGGAAAGCCATCCCGATCAATTCAAAGATTTTCCGAAAAACACACCCGTTTCTCGTCCAGATGAAGTTAAAGCAGCCAAAGACATCATTTGTAATCATTTTTTAAAGAAATAAAATTGATGCGCCTTAAAACCGTTTCGTTTTCAACCCCTAAAGAAAATATTTTGTTTGATGATGTTTTGCTTGAATTTGCTGAGCAACAGAAGGCACCAGAAACGTTGCGTTTTTGGGAGTCGAATCAATTGTTTGTTGTTTTAGGGAAGACATCAAAAATTGAAGATGATGTTTTTGTAGAGCTGGCGCGAAAAGATAATGTTTCAATTTTGCGCAGAAGTTCTGGTGGAGGCACCGTGCTGCAGGGTCAGGGATGTCTTAATTTTTCGTTGATTTTATCAAAAAATTATCACCCAGACCTTCAGACAATTAGGCGATCGTATCAATTTATTTTAAGGAAAATCGTTGTCGCACTAGGCAGTCTCGGGGTCTTGGCTGAATGGCGATCAATATCTGATATTGTACTAAAAAACACAGATCAGAAGATTTCAGGCAATGCGCAAAAAAGGGCAAAAAATTTTATTTTGCATCATGGAACAATTCTTTACGATTTTAATCTTTCACTAATTGAGAAATATCTAAAAATGCCTAAAGTTTATCCTGATTACCGCGCAAATCGATCACACGCAGATTTTGTCTCAAGTGTCCAGATCAGGTGCGATGATATCCAGAGAGCGATTGCTGAACAATTTTCAATTTCTTTAAAGGAAGAGGATTTAAGTGTTGACGAGGAATATCACTTGAAGGAGCTTTGCAAGAAACGTTTGGAATGCATTTTATAGTGAATTTTTTGTTTAAGATATGTTTTAAGAGCTCGTTTAAGATGTTGACAAGATTGATGTAAATTATATAATAGCAATAGGATTGACAGGTAAACTTTTTTATTCTTTAGGGAGAGCTTATGAGACGGAAATTTATTATTTTGACATCACTCTGTATTTTTGCGCTCATGTTCTGCTTTGATTGTTTTGCTGGCTTGATTGATTGGGAACGGCGTAATCGTTATCTTAAAGACAAGCAGCAAGAGTTAGGGTCTGAGGGTGTTCTTAGTGAGGATGCGCTTCCGGAGTGGATGAGGAAAGAGCCAAGGGTTAAGACGAAAGATGAAAAGCGACATGATATCAATCGTGATGGAAAGCTTCAGCCTGCAGAATCCAAAGTTTATTTAAGGCGTGTTATTCGAAAAGTAGAAAATGGAGGCAAGGTGGTATCGACATCCGAAATTCTTAAAGAATATGATAAGAATAAAGATGGTGTTATAACTCAGACTGAAGTTATTGAAATAAGAGGGGATGTGTTTTAAGAAATATTTTAAATTAAAGAGAATTCTAACTCGCTTAATTATTTTTAAGCGAGTTTTTTATTGTGTTTAAAAAATTTGCAAAATCGATATATAAGTATATATATATGCTATAATATCCTCATGAAAAATAAAAGGGTCAGTTTATTTTTAGGTTTTTCCTTTCTTTTTTTATTATTTGTTGTAAATCTTTCCGCGAAGACACTTCCAGGCCAGAATTCAGAAGAATACAAAACTTATCGAAGCTATCTAGATTTTTTTGAAGAAATTTATGAGACGATGGAGCAAAATTATTACTATCCTGTCAAACGAGAAGATTTTGAGCGTTTTATTGATAAATTTGATGAGGAAATTTATGGCAAATTAGAGCAAAAACAATTATTTGATGAATTTGTCAATGTACGTTCTGGCGCCTTGGTCGTTGATTTTTTAAAGACAAAAGAAGATATTTTTTCGAGGTTATATCCATCGCAGGTTGTTGATGATTTTAAGGAGGAGGTTCTGGGAAAAAGGTCGGATCTTGGCATTGAGGGCCAGCTTATTGATGGTGAGTATAGAGTTAGTTTTATTGAACTAAGATCAGATGCTTATGCTAAGGGTCTTAGGGAGAATGATATTGTCATTGCTATAGATAGAACAAAGGTTTCTGAATTGACACAAGATGAGATTGTTGAGAAATTGACACCTGAGATTGATTTGGTTGTAAAGATTGTTTATGTGAACAGTGAGAGCCAAAAGAAAAAAACAGTCTCGGTTAAGGCTCAAGAATATTTTAAGCAAACGGTATTTCCCGTCATGATTCATATCCCTGATGTGTATTGCTTTCAAATTCAGCGTTTTAATCGTAAAACGTCAGAGGATTTATCTCGCTATTTACTCGTCATGAATCAGCAGGGTCCCACGGCGTTAGTTTTGGATTTGCGGGGAAATCCTGGGGGACCTCCTTTGGCCGCGCGTGAAATTGCGTCATTCTTTTTGACGCCGGGTGATGAATTTGCTTATTTTCAACACAAAGGGGACGAGAAAAATGTTTTGGATGTTCCCAGGATTCCAGATCAATATCTTTATCGTGGTCCTATTGCGATTTTGATCGATAAGGAAAGCGGAAGTGCATCTGAGCTTTTTTCTGGTATTATGCAAAAACAAAATCGGGCGCTTTTATTTGGTAGTCGAACCGCGGGTCAGGTTTTTTTAAAAAGTATGTTTAATCTTGAGAATGAATCGATGCTTGTCTTGGTAACGGCTAGAGGTCATTTTCCTGATGGAGATATTTTTAAATTTGAAGGCCTTATTCCACAGTTTTATGTTGATGATACGGGATCGGACCTTGTTTATTTTGCTGCTGGTTTTTTGACGGCTGCACTTAGACAAAACAAAATGGATGTAAAATAGAGGTGCAAGAATGCTTATTATTTTTTTAAAGTTATTTCTAATGCAGATCGTTGTTGGTGCTGTTGTTGTCTTTATTCTCAAGAAAGTGCTGGATCATCAGCTTGTAGAGCTAGCCATCAAAACGTTTAAGAATGCAAAGCTTGAGCCAGATGACTTAAAGCTTGGAAGTATTCTTGCCAGTTCTCCGGGTAGTGTATCAAAAAAGATTCAAGATCGTGTTTCTCAAGTAGCTGAGAAAAAATTTGGTCGACCAATGTCCATTGTCATAAAAAAAGACAAAAATCTTAAAGGTGGATTGATTATTTATTTGAATAGTTCGATTATTGATTATAGTTTAGTAGGGCGCCTGAAAGAGGGCGGAATTATTAGAAAAATATGAATTCAAAAGTCTTAGTTATTATTCCAGCGTTTAACGAAAGTGATAACATTGTTCACGTTATTGAGAATATAGAATCATCTGGGTTTGCTTGTGAGATTTTAGTGGTGGATGATGGGTCTTGTGACGACACCTCTTCGGTCGCGCGATCGTGTGGCGTTGGGGTTGTTCGTTTGCCATTCAATTTGGGTATTGGTGGGGCCGTGCAAACTGGGTTTTTGTATGCGGCTCGATACGGATTTGATATTGCCATTCAATTTGACGGTGATGGGCAGCACGATGCTCAGTTTTTCAATAAGCTCATTGAGCCAATTGTCGCTGATCAAGCGGATGTGGTCGTTGGTAGTCGATTTTTACCACCAAATTTGGGATATCAATCTTCGTGGATCAGGCGCATTGGAATTCATTTCTTTTCATGGTTGATTAGTTTTCTGACAGGCATGACAATAACTGATCCAACTTCCGGGTTTCGCGCCTGCGGCCGAAAGGTGATTAAAGTTTTTGCTTACGATTATCCTTTAGACTTTCCGGAGCCAGAATCGATCATAGAGGTCAAGAAAACTGGAGCACGCATTGTTGAGATCCCCGTTCAAATGAAAGAGCGAATTTCAGGGCATTCTTCCATTCGATACTTAAAAACTTTGTATTACATGGTTAAGGTTACATTTGCAATTTTATTGCGTATCATTCAAACTAAAAAACAGGTAGGTGATCATGATGATTAAAACATTAACTTTTTTCTTATCAATTATAATCCTTTTTGTTATTATTGATTTTTCTCGGCGCGGAAAGCTGACATTCAAATATGCGATCGGTTGGCTTTGCTTAGGTGTTCTAGGTATTTTATTTACGGTATTTGACCAGCTTCTTTTTTCCCTATCGGATTTTTGTGGGTTTGCATTGATGAGTAATTTTATTTTCTTCTCATTGTTTTGTTTTTTTGTTTTTTCAAGTCTTCTTTTATCAACGTTTTTATGTCAGCAGAATAAGCGAAATGATATCATGGCGCAAAAAATTGCTTTGTTGGAAAAAGAAATAAAAACACTTAAAGGGGAATAGCTTTATGTCAGATGGATTAGTCTCTATTGTCATTCCTGCCTATAACGCACAGAAAACACTAGGGCTAACGCTCCAAGCTGTTTTAAATCAGACATATCATGGGCCAAAAGAAATCATTGTGGTGGACGATGGTTCGACAGACAAGACGACAGATTTTGTTAAGTTATACAAGGATGTTGTTTACATTCACCAAAAAAATGCAGGTCCAGCAACGGCGCGCAATAGAGGCTTTTCGGCATCCAAGGGCGAATTTGTTTTTTTTACGGATTCGGATTGCATTCCAAAGTCGGACTGGATTGAAAAATCGCTTGCTGGATTTTTAGACTCTTCGACAGGCGTTGTTTGCGGTAGCTATGGAATTGCTGATTCTGAAAGCTTGCTTGCCCGATGTATTCATAAGGAGATTGTTTTCAGGCACCATCATCTGATGCGAGTGTTTCCAAAGTCCTTTGGTGGTTATAACTTTTGCGTCAGAAGAAATATTTTTGAGGCGGCTGGCGGTTTTGATGCAAGTTATCGAAATGCAAGCGGGGAGGACAACAATTTAAGCTATAAGATTCTAGAGCTTGGATCAAAGATTTATTTTGAGCCGAAATCGTCGGTCGATCATTTTTTTCCAACGTCAATCAAGAAATATTTGCTTGAACAATTTCGACATGGATTTTGGCGCGTTAAGATTTATCTCGATCATCCTCTGATGACCAAAGGCGACGATTACACTTTTTGGAAAGATATCGTTGAGCCTCCTGTTGTCTTTGGTTTGTTCTTTCTTTTCGTTGCTGGGCTATTTGGCCTTAATGCTGATCTCGCGATCCGCATGATTGTCTTTGGGCTTTTGGCCTTAGAGCTTTTTTTTGGAATGTGGATGACCAGAAGCTTTAAAGAGGGAGTCTTCTTTGGCCTTGTTCTATTCTTTAGAGCATTTTTAAGAAGCCTTGGATTTGCTTGCGGAATGACACATTTTACTCTCCAGAAAGTGTTTCAAAAAGAACAATAAGTGCTTGCAAGATTAGGCACTTATGATAAGATTAGCGTATAAAGAATATAAATCTTGTTAAATCTACTTAACTTATTATATTAGCGTCCTATGGCTTACCATACATTACTTGGATTTAAAAAAGAACCTTTTTCTACGAGTCCAGACCCGCAGTTTTTCTATCTTACTAAAGAACATGACATGGCATTAACAAGTATCCTGATTGAACTTCGATTAAGGCGAGGCCTGACCGTTATTCTTGGTGATATCGGAACGGGAAAAACAACCCTTTCTCGAAAGCTTGTCCAAGAGCTAAAAGATCGTGGCAATATGATTTTCCACATGATTTTAAATCCAGATTTTGAAACAGAGGAGCAATTCCTAACAACACTTTTACGTAATTTTGATGTTGAGCTGACCGATGAATCAATGTCGGACATGGCAAATATTTTAGAGCTACGCGATTCTGTTGAAAAATTCTTAATCCAAAAAGCTGAAGAAAAACAAACCATTATTTTGATTGTTGACGAAGCGCAAAAGTTAAATTTAGTCACGCTTGAAGTTTTGCGTGTTTTGCTAAATTTTGAGACGAATGAATATAAATTAATTCAGCTTGTTCTTTTAGGGCAGCTTGAACTTTATTCAAAAATTGTTTCCATGCCAAACTTCATTGACCGCGTAAGCTTTAAATATACGCTCAATCCTCTTGATATAGACGAGACCAAAGCGCTCATTCAGTATCGCATCCGGCAGGCTGGATATGAGGGGCATATGCAGCTTTTCAATGATGATGCGGTGAGTGAGATTTATAACTATTCGCGAGGGTATCCAAGACACATTACGATGCTTTGCCATAAAGTTTTAAAGGAATTGATTTTGCAAAATCGCGAAGCAGTTGACAGAGATATCGTTTTAAATGTTTTAGAAAAAGAGCGTCGTGTCGGATGGGGACGTGCGGAATCTTTTAGGCGAGGAAATCCGACATTTTAACATAAAAGCATAGAACAAAAATGGCTAAAAAAGAAACCGCAGAACAAAAGCTTTTAAAAATTATCGAAGGCGATTCGGAGACACCGGAACAATCTTCGGGTGAACAAACGTCTGATCAATCACAGCAAGTCGCTCAAGAGGTTGCCTCTGCTGTTAAAGGGACTGGCGTTTCAGCGCCACCTATTTTTTCTGCTGTTTTAGATAGAATGAGGGATTTGCAGATTCCCATTCCTAGTTTAAAATCGCTTGGCCTCAGAGAGGCTAATTTTGTGCTGATGGTTATGATTATTTTTTCTGTTTTAATCTTAGGTTCCGTGTATCAATCGGAAACAAAAAATATGTCGAATAATTTAAATTTTGTCGAAGATGTGATAAAGCCAAAAATTGCAAAAGCCGTAAGCATCATGCCAGAGTATCAAAATCTAGCATCGTTTTTAGAAACAATTTTAACGCGTAATATTTTTAGGCCTTACGAAGAAAAGGAATCCGAGGTAGCGAACGGGATTCCACTTGGAACGCAAAAGATTGCATTAAAATTGGAAAAGTTAAAGTTGGTCGGAATCTCTTGGCTTGATATGCCAAATTCGGCATCAGCCATGGTTGAGAACGCTGACGGGATGACGTATTTTCTGAAAGAAGGGGAAAATATTAATCAAGTAACGATTAAAGCCATTTATGCTGATCGTGTTGTTTTTAGCTTTGAAGATCAAGAAATGGAAATTCGTCTATGACAAGCAACAAGGGGCATTTGAAGCGTATGAGAATTATTCAGTATTTTGTTTTGTTTGTTTTAGCCTTTGCGGTATGTTCAACAAAGACTTTTGCTGTTGGTCCTATTGATCAACCTAAGACGATTGTCTTTGAGGAAAAGCAGGAACCCTTCGAGGAGCGCATTAATCGAAAAATCACTTTGGATGTTCGCGATATGAACATCCTTGATGTTATTAAGTTTTTGGCCATCAAGGGTGATTTTAATGTTGTCACAAGCAAAAGCGTAGAAGGGCGCGTTACTCTGTATTTGAAAAGCGTATCGATTAAGGACGCGCTTGATATTATTTTGATATCAAATGCGCTTGCTTATCAAATTCAAAAAGATATTGTTCATGTCATGTCCGAGTCAGAATATGTTGCAACATATGGACGAAAGTTCAACGACCAAAGTATTGTCAAAACAATTCATTTGAATTATTCAAAACCAGAATATATTTTATCAACACTTGATAGCATTAAAAGCAGTTTGGGAAAAATTGTTATCGATGAGGACACAGGCACGGTTGTCATGATTGATACGCCTGAGGCCATTGCAAAGATGGAAAAGGCTTTAAAAGAAATTGAAAAGCCAATGGAAGCATATACTTATACTTTGCAATATGCTAAGGCTGACGTGCTGGTTGAGAAATTTAAAGGTCATCTTGAGAACAATGCCGTTGGGTCTATTGTGGCCGATGAGAGATCAAATCAAATTGTTGTGCGAGCCTTACCAGGTCGACGAGAAGAAATCATGAAAGTCATAAAAGATCTTGATACAAAAACCAAAGAGGTTTTGATTGAGGCGCAAATTGTTCAGATTACGTTTCGTCCGCAATACGACATGGGGATTGATTGGAATTTGGATTTTCTTAATAGTTCTGATAAAGAGATCAGAAAGCTTAGCTTTGAAAATGTTTATCTTGATGCGGATAATTTAACAACATCAGATCCTTTATTTTCTCAGTTTGGGAAAATTGCGTTTGGTAATATTAGTCAGGATCATTTTCATGCAAACATTCGCGCTCTCAGGCAGGTCAGCGATACAAAGATTTTATCTAATCCACGAATACTTGTTACAAACGGGCAAGAGGCCAAGATTCATATTGGCGACACCATTCCCTATATTATTTCAACAATATCTGGAACCGGAGATAGTGCGATCACCAGCGAAGATGTTCGTTTTGTCGATGTAGGATTAAAGCTTGTTGTCTCTGCCAATATTAATGACAAAGGATTTGTCACGATGAATTTAGCGCCAGAAATTTCGACGGTAACAAGTTATGTCGACTCGCAAGGCGGCGGTATTCCACAGGTTAACAAAACAGAAGTTGAGACATCTGTTATTGTTAAGGATGGCACAACGATTGTCATGGGTGGACTTAAAAAGGATGATAAAAAGCACATCAAAAAAGGTTTTCCGTTCTTGATGGATATTCCTTTTTTGGGAAATTTTTTTAGCGCAACAAGCGATGATATCACAACAACAGAAATTGTTATTTTTATCACTCCGCACATTGTGTCTGGTGAGGAACATTATTTAGATGCAAGAGGGACCATCAAGCCGTACAAGTCGTATTAAAGAGATGATCTTTAGAATTTTTAATTTTGGTTTATTAAATAAAGAGGAGAGAATGAAAAAATCTTTTTCAAAAAATTATTTTCTGCATTGTCAGAATTTTATTCTGCCGTTGATTGCGCTTGTATTTTTGTGTTCGCCAGCCTTTGCTCAAAGCGATTCAGCGATGAGACCCAACAAGGTTATCGAGACAGAGATTGACGCGGATCAAATTATTGATAGCGCAACGCATGAGGACGCGAGGAGCGAAAGGGTGACAGTTTCACGAGAAGAAAATCAAATGGCACGGATCAATAAGAGCTTGAGAAATCTTATTGATGAAAATCAAGCCTTAATGAAAAGCGGTGAAGCGCTGCAAGAAGAACTTGAGAGATTAAGAGGTGAGAGAACCATCCAGGACAGCCGACTAAATGTGCTAGCCAAGGAAAGAAGCAATCTCCTCAAGCAATCAAGAGAAATTAACAATATAAACCAGACGTATGAAAAACAAATTGCAGATTTGACCGCAAGCATTGAGCGAACAAAGGGTTTAACCCCAGAAGAAATTAGAATGCTTACTGAACTTGAATCAATTGTTGAAAAAGATGCGCCAGCTGCTTTTAGCAATCAGGCAGTAGAAATTGCCGTAGAAAACAAGGATGTGTCGCCGCGCTCTCAGATTTCTGTTGCAAAAGGGGTCGGGGAAATGGCTGAAGAGTTAGATGATCTGATTGAAGAAAATCAAATTTTACGAAAAGACACCATTAAACTTCACTATAATTTAGCCAATTTATTTTTTGAACAAGGGAAATATGAAATGGCAGCCGCAGAATACAAGCGCGTTTTGGATTTGATGCCACAGGATGCCGCAACGCACTATAATCTTGCGTTTGTCAGTGAAGAATATTTAGATGACTACAAAACCGCGTTAAAACATTATCAAGAATATTTGCTGATTGCTTCAAGCGCAGAGGATATCGGCGTTGTTAAAAATAGAATTTTGGAATTAAAATTAAAAATTCAAAATAAAATTAAATCGATTATTGATAAGGAAAGACCATATTAAGAAGTTTTTTTTTATGTCTTTTGCTTTGAATAGGTTAAATGCTTTTTTGAAATGAAAACGTTTTCTTTAGATCGCTTGTAAAGTATTTTATTTTCAGCAGTTTAGGTTGAAATGGTGTAGGTTATGTTTTATACTTATAACGGAAGAAAAAGGTAAAATTTATTTACTTATATTATTTATTATGATGAAAAAACAACGCAATTATTTATTTCCTATCTCACTCGTTTCTTCCAAGCAGGATTTTTTAAAACTAAGGCGCATTTTGTCCTTTGCGCTTTGTCTTGTTTGGGGATCTCTCCTTTTTTGCCCAGTATCTTTTGCCCAGTATGCTAGTGGTTCTGGTACGACGTCTGCGGTGGCCACCTCTGATGAAATGAGCTATGCGTATATCACTTTTGCTACTGAACCGAGCACAATTCTTGCTGGAGACTATATGAACTGCACCCTTAATCTTGTCAGTGGTCAAGGTGTTTTAGTTAACACGGGAACATGGTCTGATGACAATGTCATACTTAGCATTTACAACAATCCTTCCACTTCTACCTTAGTAGGAACAACCTCTCGGCTTTTTTCAAGTGGTGTGGCGGCTTTTAACGATAGTTATGGATTGACGATAGGTTCTCTAGGTGAACTTTTTACGCTTAAGGCCACACTTACTAGCTGTCCGACTATTTATGGTATTTCGCGTGCGTTTGATGTTTATCCGGTTGACAGCGTTGATGTTGTTTCTGAAGAAGTCGTACTAGATACTGTTACCAAAGATTTTGCTGTGGAAGGTAGTACTCTGGAAGGCGATACTCTGGATATAGGAACGCCGGCAGAGACAGGGGAGTATGATACGCGCTTTGATAATCTTGATGCTGCCGTTGCGGCTGTTGATTCTGCCGTTGCAGATGTTGATGCTGCCGTTGCAGTTGTTGGTGCTAATGTTTTAGTTGTTGGTGCTAATGTTTTAGTTGTTGATACTGTCGTTGACAATGTTGCTACTGACCTTAAAACTGTTGATGGTAATGTTGATCTAATCCTTGCCGAAATCGTCGGAGGAGGAACCCAAGATTTAGGTGAGTATGATGCGCGTTTTGATTCTATTGATGCAGCCCTTGCAGCTATGGGTGTTGTCGATTGGGCTGATATGGGAGATATGGTTGAGGATTATCGAGCGGGGGGATGGAGTTCCGTCGAGTGGCAGCTGTTGGATCATCAAATGACTCAACAGGGAATGGGGGGATGGCATTCGGATGAATGGACCAAGTTAAGATATTTCGTTGACGGTTATGGGAATTCTGGCTGGGCCACTTTGGATTGGAACAATTTAGAGAGTATCGTTACGCAAATTACATCTGAAGGCGTTTGCTGGAATGATGTGCAGAATTTGGCCGATGACTATTCTGATTCTTACTGGGATGCAACTGACTGGAATTATCTTGAAAGTCTTGCCACTAGTTATGGGAATGCGGGCTGGAACACCTACGATTGGAATTCTTTGGAAAATATGGCTTCTGATTATAACTCGGGAGGATGGAATGCTACAGATTGGAATAACTTAGAATCGGTGGCGCAGAACATAATGACACAAGGTGTTTGCTGGAATGATGTTCAGAATTTGGCCGATGACTATTCGGATTCTTTATGGGATGCAACTGACTGGAATTATCTTGAAAGTTTTGCCACTGGTTATGGGAATGCTGGCTGGGCCACTTTGGATTGGAATTATCTTGAAAGTTTTGTCACTGGTTATGGGAATGCGGGCTGGAACACTGCGGATTGGAATGCCTTGGAAGGTGTTAGCTGGACTGGGTTACAAAATTTGGCTTCCGATTATACTTCGGGGGGATGGGATGCTACAGATTGGAATAATTTAGAATCGGTGGCGCAGAACATAATGACACAAGGTGTTTGCTGGAATGATGTGCAGGCACTTGCGAGCGAGTACGCTGCTTCAAGTTTTAATGCGACAGATTGGAATGAATTGCAAACACTAGTTACCGATTATGATGACTCTACTTTTGTTTTAGCGGATTGGACTCAGCTAGGAGATATGGTCACAGAGTACGCAGGAGCGGGATGGGCAACAGCTGATTGGGATAATTTAGAAAATACGATGCAGAACAT
>JAVCCC010000007.1 GCA_030765785.1 Candidatus Aceula lacicola
CATTATGATGAACAAAACAATCTTTGCTTCCATCATCAGGCGTAATGAAACCGTAACCCTTTTGGTCGTTGAACCACTTAACTTTTCCTGTTGCCATTAGTTTACCCTCCTTTTAATAAAATTTGAGCAAATAATGACAGGTTGAAAACAAAAAACCACAAAAAAATCCTTTTCCTTATGAATTAAATTTCCTCTTGTTCATTTACTCATGAGTTATTCTATTCGTTTCCCTCGTTAAGTCAACAAATAAATTCAATCTTCTTAAATCAAAAAGCCGTTGCAAAAAATAACCTTGCAACGGCTTATTAAACTGGCTCCCCAGGGTGTAGATATCTTAACTGTATTTCTCCGCCAGATACGCTTTACTATAATAACAGAAAACAAAAATGTCAATTATATAGCCGATTCAGAGATAAAATTAGTTAAAAAATGTCCGTTTTGTCCACTATTTTCAGCCCAGAATATACATAACTATTTGATATATAATCAATTATAAAATGTCCGCCCCGTCGAGGTGGACATTGTGATAATTTGTTAACCTTCGGGTTGTGAGAGCGTAAAAGGACTTTTCTGATTTTTTCTGTTGCTTGCTAATATATTATCTTGGTAGGACTTACAAAAATATTTATTTGTTCTTGTTTAACGCTATTTTAGGATCTTTACGACTGTTTTGCCTGTGCCCGTTAGGGTACTAGCACAGCGTGCTGCAGGTAAAAAATAAAACTTTAGATTTATAATTATTTCTCAACAAGAAAATTGACAATATTCTTACGATCGACAACAATCCGAATTGTCATATTCTTTATTTCTTCAGGGAAAGCCTGTGCAGCGCCAGGGAATAAAACAGGCTCCGTTCTAACTGCTAAGTTCATTAAGCCAGGTCTCGGCATAACCTCTAAAATAATACTCTCAATGTTAAACCTCTCACCTGAAATAAACAAAATCTTTACGTTAACCCTTTGCCCTTTCTTTATAGACAAAGTATAGTCATCAAAAACCTCTGCCTCGATAACAAAATTATCCGCAAGAGGCAAGCTTACAAGCTTCGCATTCTGAGCAGGAACAGTGATGTCAATCTTTACTGTCCACAAAACACAAGCGAGAATTGAAAAAATAACCAAACCTATCCATCCGGAATATTCAACAAAATTGGCCTGCTTTTTTATATCCTGTTTAAATACCGAAGCTAAAAAATATTTTTTTTGATTCTCCATAAACCTATCCAATCCTCTTTACATTAAACATCATAAGCGCCTGCAACCTTATCCTCAATCATCTTTTTTGAATTAAGGTACAAATCTGTTGAAACTTTAGCATCTTTTCCCAAGGTCGAAATACCTACAACAGGTTCAAGCTTAATATCAGAAATAAGCCCTGAGAGTGCGTGCTCTCCTATGCTCCGAGTAAGCCTTTTAGCTGTCACGCAAGCACCTTTTTCATCCGTCTCAGGAAGCCCAACAACAAAATAATTCTCATGATATTTTGCAGAAAAATCTACTTCTCTTAAACATTTCCGTATAAGACTATCGATTTCCAAAAATACTTCGTTCAAGTTTTCTTCTCCAATTTGGCTTGAAATCTTTCCTAAATTTCCGATATGAATCATCAGAAAAGAAAATGCTCGATCATAGCGTTTCGATCTCATGACTTCCTGTGATACTCTTTCGGAGAAATGTCTAAAATTTCCAAACTCTATTTCAAAAAATCTTGAAAATCTCCCTTTTAATGCCATTAAATCCGTAAACTTTCCCTTCTCTAAAACTTCTCCTTCTTCAAAGAATATGATTTCATCAGAATCAATGATCGTCGAAAGCTTATGTGCAATAGTAATGACTGTTCTTCCTTCCTTAAACTTTATCATGGCATCATGTATACGCGCTTCACTTTCAGGATCAATTGCAGAAGTCGCCTCGTCGAGAATAAGAATCTCCGGTCTCCTGATTAGAGCTCTTGCGATTGTTATCCTTTGCCTTTGTCCTCCAGAAAGATTGCGTCCTCTTTCCGTTAGCATCGTGTCGTATCCATCGGGCAGTTTTTCTATAAACTCATGGGCATTGGCGGCTTTTGCAGCATCAACAATTTTATCAAAAGTTATCTCATCCTTACCATATCTGATATTATCCTTAATTGTGCCTGTAAAAATTGTAATATCCTGATTCACTGAAGCAATTTCTTTACGCAATGAAGACTGCGTCACCTTCTTTAAATTTTGACCATCAATAAAAATATCCCCTTTATTCGGATCATAAAAACGCATAATCAAGTCAGTAAAGGTGGTCTTTCCCGCACCGCTTGGACCCACAAGAGCAACAGCTGTACCTGCCTTTATTTCCAAATTAAGAGATTTTATCAAAGGTTTGTCAGGGGTGTAGCTAAAATAAACATTCTTAAGCATTATCTCACCCTCAACATCTTTTAAATCTTCCGCATCTGGCGCATCTTCAACGCTCGATTTTCCAGAAAAAACTTCGTCAACTCGCTGCACTGAAACCATGCCTTCAATAACAAATTTATAAATATCGCCAATCTGCATCACGGGCCCATAAATTTGAGTTACATATGCCGTGATGGCAAGCAACTCTCCAATGCTCAACACTCCTGTGATAACACGATACCCGCCATACCATGCTAAAATCGCAAGCCAAACAGTACTTATCACGGAATCCGTAAAAGTGTTTAAAAATGTTACTATGTGGCTTTTTCGCGTTATCAAGAAAAACTCTTTTATTTTATTTCTAAACACATTTGTTTCAAATTTTTCTCGGCCCAAAGATTTGATCATCTTAATCGCTGGAACCCTTTCTTGAAGATAGCTCCTAATCCCGGACTCCATTTTCAATTCTTTCTCAACAATCTCCTTACGTTTCTTCGCAAAAAACATCGTTTCAATAAAATAAAGAGGAATGCCGCTTAAAGCCAAAAGCGTAAAACGCCAATCAAACTTAAAACAAATAAATAATAAAAACCCTAATTGAATCAGCGTCTGTAGCGATATAGAAATAAACTGTGTAATCATGGACGTAACAGTTACAACATCTTCATCCATACGATACAATAAATCGCCAGCTTGCTTTTCATTGTGAAATCTTAAACATAAACGCTGAAGCTTATCATAAAACTTTATCTTTAACTTAATGGCAAGATCAACATCAATATACATGTCCAAATAGCTAGACACGCTCCCCAAGGCTTTCCTCATTAAAAAAAGAGCAATACCCGCAAGAACCAATAATGTTAAAAGAGAAATATCTCTGTTAGGATAAGCGTAATCAATGAGAACTTTTGTAATAAGGGGCGTGGCCATCCCTAAAATAAGAATTGTAGTGCTTAATAAAAACGCCAGCACTCCTTTTCTAAGATAAGGAAGAATGTATCTTTGATAAGAAAGAAATAATTTAAATTTTGTCATATTATAGGTCTAATGTAAAAAGCATTATTTATTAAATTATGATATTTTTCTAGGATACACAATATCAAAAACAAACTACCGTAGCACCAGGTCTTTCTTAAGATACCAAATATTAGTAACAAGTTCTTTTTCGGCTTTCTTACGAGAAAATTTAAAATCTTTCATTAAGCATTCAATAATATCGCCAAAACATGCTCCAGCTTGCAACATGCTCCACATCGCAACATCCGCCTTTGTATCAAACTCAAACATCTCTAAAGTGCGTTTATTTGTAATACGCCGCTTTTCAGAGTTATAAGAAATATCATCCTGAACAAAAAATGTTGCCTTATACGGCGGCATCGTATCAACTGAAATCTTTGCTTTCAAGTTCTCTATCAATGTTTGCTCAATAAGTCGCGCATGTTTTTTAGGTGTATATCCGGTTTTTACTGACCTCGCGATTGAAATAAGCTTTATCTTAAAACGGTTATTAACCCCAGAAACAAATTCACGGATTGCAAAATCAATCCATAAAGGGTCATCATTATAAATTTTTCTATATTTTTTACTATTACGATACGCGCTCGCCTCAACAAGTCGTCCATCTTGGTTAACATCAACAAGTCCTAAATTTGTTTTATAAACATCATCAGAAATCGAAAACTTCCCAGCTTCTTTAATCTGTCTCCGCGTAAGCTTTGGCTGATATTGATAATCAACAAAATGATTGCAGGAAAAATAATCCATATCAATATCCAAAATCACTTCTGACCCTTGAGGCACCTTTGTCAATGAATAAACCGGATGATAAAATAACGTATGTTTTTTTGTTGCGCTAGCAAGCTCACACCCTCTCTGGACTAAGTCTCGATACCAAATCTTCCCCTCATCATTCCACGAGTAATACGCCTGCTTGAATACTTTTTTTTGTCTCTTCTTTTTCTTACGTCCATCTTCTGATTTTACAACTTTTGCTCTATTCGGATCAGGTTCATTAGCAGGTCGCAAATCATAAACCGTAGAAAAACATCCAAGTATCGCGGCAGGAGTAATGAAAGAGGCTATGGTCAAATTTCTTTCTTCAAATTTTCTGAAATTCTTTACGCCGTACAACGACTCATCCAACTGACCTGAAAACCCCATATCGGCATGCGAATCCACATGAAGAAGCACGTTGTCTTTCTTACGAGAAACATCTTTTGCCCACACAGAAAACGCCTCGACATGTTCATCAATCAATATAATATTCATAGTTCTCTTTAACCTGCAATGTTAGAATGCTACTACATTTATTTAGATTTACGATATTCTTTTCGAATAAATCGTTCAAATTCAGGATAAGCTTCAATCATAGAATAAATAAAAGAAAACTTTTTAGTAATATCTTCCTTGTATTTGCGGCAATTAACACTCTTCCTTTTGAACTTAAGCAATCCATTATTGTCAGCACTTTGAATCACACATTGTTTACAAAAAACAAAGACCGGGCAAACACGGCATTCGTGACCAAATTGAAGCACATGTGCCTTCATAGTCTTTACAACCTTCTTAAAATCAAGAACCCCACCCTGACCGATCATTGTAGTTTTATTAAGTCTACACTCGGTACATATATAAATTTTTCCATCTAAATCTACAAACTGCTTATAGTCTCCTGGTATGCACGCTCCAGTCCTTGCCCTAATATGACATTGCTTACCTGGCACTATTACCAAAAATGCTTCATAATCTTCAATAATCCTCGCTAATCTTCTAGCGGCTTCTTCCTTTTTCGACGAGGACTCTTTTGTCGAACTAAGAATATCCAACAGTCTTTTTATGCGACATTCTTTCTTTTTAAACTCACTTTTCCAATCTTCCAAAGTTTCCAACCCAGCCTGCTTTGATTGCGCATCAATCTTAATCTGCTTTTTCTTATATTCTCCCTTAAGCGTCATTACATCGGCAGCCTCAAACATGATGCGGCCCCTATTCAAAAGTCCATTAAACAAACTTGAGCGAGAAAAGAAATCTACAACAGACTGCGTCTCTTGATCTGTCTGATAAAAATTTGTGGCATTCACTTTAATATATTTATCAAAATACTGAGGATATGTGCTCGCTGCGGAAAGCCTTTTAAGTTCCTTTAAATTCCTTACAACCTGCCTAAAGCTACCCCGCCCGTCAGCTGTCATCCTATTTTTATCATGAATGGCCTGCGGACCGTCGATGCTAACTTGAAGATGTATTCTATTTTTAATACAAAATTTTATGATATCTTCAGTTAAGAGTATACCATTGGTCGCCATAGAAAATTGAAAACTTTTTGTTTTATGATTTAGCCGCCTTTTTTCCTGCCTAGCATACATAATCAAAGCACGCAGCTTCTGAAACTCTAATAATGGCTCTCCTCCAAAGAAAATAATATCTACACTGTCCTTACTATTTTTCGAATAGAACAAGCGGTCAGCAATCAATTTCCGAGCCAAATCAAAAGACATTGATTTTACGCTATGTACCCTGCAACCATCATAGACATTTCCCGTATTATGACAATAATGACATCGCAAATTACATGCATGAGTGATGTTAAGCACTAGGGCAGCCGCCTGCTGCTTTCTTGAAAACTTTTTCTTTATCCCTTTCAATAACTGGTCGAGATGGCGAGCTTCTTTTTCATATGTATGCGTATCTTTAAGAAAAATCCCCTGATGCCGATACGACATCAATTCTTTAAGCGCATCCCGGTAATTACTCCATAAGACACCTTGTTTCTTAAGATATTTAGAAAAAAAGCTTCTTTCATCGATTTTCTCTTCTCTCATCGAGGAAAGAATGCTTACGATTTCAAACAACAGGTCATGATCAAATGTTACAACGCTACCGCTTAAAACATCATAGGCATTTTTATGTCTAAACGTCTTAAAGGGAAGGCATAGTAAGGAATCTAACAATATATTTTCTCCAAATAATCTTTCTTATAATTTTGATTTTCGTAATGCTTTTCGAACAAATCTTTCAAAGCTCGGACACGCATCAAGCAAAGAATAAATAAACGCAAATTGCTCCGCCACCAGTTCTACAAACTGAGAACAGCGCGCCTCATCCCTTTTGAAATTAAACCTAACCCCCTGAGATCTTTGCGCAACGCACTCCTTGCAAAAGAAAAAAGCAGGGCAAGAGCGACATGGCTTGCCAAACTTCAATACATGAGTTTTTAATATCGTAGAAATTTTCTTAAAATCAAGGGTCCGATTTCCCATCTCTGATTCTTTAGTCAAGCCAACCTGAGTGCACATATACCGCTTGCCATCAATATCTACAAACTGCTTGCGAAGCCCAATCGCGCAGGTCCCTGTCAATGCCCTAATTTTAGATCCATGCTTTGGGTCTGGAATAAAAAAGTCTCTATATTTATCAACAAAAGCCCTTAAGAATCTCTCTGCGATTTTAATATCTTCCAACGAAGATTTTAGATCAGCAAGGATATCCAAACTCTTTCTTATGTGCACTTTTGCTATATCAACCCGCTGCTTCAGCTCCTTATTTGTTTCAGCAATATCAGATTTTACTAGAACTTCACCCTGAGGATTCTTCTGCTTACATCTATCCTTTAGTAACTTTCCTGCGGCCATATTAAACTTGACCTCATCATCAAAATACAAATTCTTAAAAATATCTGATCTAGAGAAAAAACGCTCGACTGCGTTATCCTCACTCTTTGTTTGACTAAAATTAGTCGCATTGACAGTCACGTATTTATCAAAATACCCTGCAACGCCATTTTCTTCAGATATTTTCTTAAGAAGCTTCATGCTCTTCATTACTTGCTTAAAGCTTCCTCGACCATCACCAAAAATCCTATTCTTATCATGAATTTTCCTAGGGCCATCGAGACTGATTTGCAGCTGAATCCTATTCTTAACAAAGAAACCAATGATATCTTTGGTCAACAATGTCGCATTGGTTGTCACTTTAAAGAAAATCCTTCTCGCATTATGACGGAGTCTTTTCTTTTCTTTTCTGATAAGATCAATCAAAAACTTGATCTTATCAAACTCCAACAAAGGCTCTCCTCCATAAAAACTTATATATAGATTATTTTTATTATTACGCGTACGATCCAAATACTCAAAACTCCGGTCGCGCGCAAGTTCAAGCGACATAGACCTCGCTTCATGCTTACGCGTCTCGCCATATTCAACAGCTGTATAGGGACAGTATTGGCAACGCAAATTGCACGCATGAGTAATATTAAGGACGAGCGAACCCTCAACCTGTTTTCTTGAGAAATCGCGCTTCATCGTTCTCAAGAAATTGTTAAGATTGCGCAACTCCTTCTGGTAGCTATGGGTATCTTTCCGAAAAATACCTTGCTTTTGATACAACCTCAGTTCTTTAAGAGCTTTCCGATACTCATAGAGGGTAATGCCTTTTGTGGAAAAATGATCAAGAAAAAGCTGTTCTTCGCTGACCTTCCCTTCCTTCATCAATGAAAGGATACGAATAACATCAAATAAAAGGCTATTATCGCATGATACAATTTCCCCGCTTAGTGTATCATACACATTCTTACACTTAACCGTCTCAAAAAGAATACATTTTACCGGATACAAGGCCATTGGTTCTCCACAAAATCATTATTTTCTTAACAGAAAGGGCGCTTAAAACCCAAAGCGCCCTTTCTGTTATTGTGCTTATTTTCTAAGAAATTCATATTTAAATTAACTTCATAAAATCAAACATCCAACGTGTCACCCAATTTAAATTTCTGGTGAGCTTATCGTCCTTCTTGGATATTTAACAGAGCTAGCTGAACAGCATTGCATTGTATCCAGATCACGCTGTCTATTAACGCGACAACCATTGCTGGACTTCACAGAGCCACCAATCTTTTTTCTTATCGCCATCTTTCCTCCTTTTTTTAAATTACATTTTTTATTATCCTACCATTTAAATACCTAAAAACAAACTTATTTTCTATCTATTCGTCCCACTCCTTACCAATTACACGCTATCCATCCCAAACATAACGAAAATGTGTAGAATTTCCAGACAAATATTCTTTCTTCGCAAGAACTTTCCTCCCGCGCACCACTTTATAAGGAGTACTAGAGTCTTCTTTTTTATCCGCCAGTCTAGATAGTTTCTTGTTTTCTGCCATCCAATGCCCCCTTCCTTCTTTTCTAAAGGATACCATTATAAAAACAAAAAACAAGATCAAAGGCTATTGCCCAAGGAAACGCTTTCTTCATACAAAAACTCAGTACTACAATTTTGTAAACACCTTTTATTAAATTTCTTTATGTTCCTTTTAACAAATTCATAATCATCTTCATACCTTTGGAATTATCTTTTTCAACCTTCTTCTTTGGCATAAGCACTCCTTCTTATTTCTTATTCATCCACAATTATATCCCCGGAACAAACTCTAAAACATCTTTTTATTTCCCGACTAAAACATCCCTTTCTTTTTCAACTCTGTGCAAAAAATCAAATCTTCCAGAATCAAAACTTCCTCTTTCTTCTTATCAACCGCTTCATCCCATCGTTAATACAAACTCCTCATAATCAATCTCATCCCAAAGGGTATCTCCGTTTACGTTTACCAGATTCCTAGTTAATGCCTAAAATATCCCTCAAATTACTCGAGATATCTACGATAATGCCATTTACTACGAAACCTTTACTAAACGGCGATTCAGAGATAAAGAGATAGGTTGGTGAGATTTATTTGACGATTTTCAGGATATGGAATTATTTCACCGCGCCTTAGGCAATTCTGCCGGCAACAACACAAAAATATATGCCCTAACCATTTGACACGGCAAGACATAAAAATAGCCCTGAATAGTTAAACTACTCAGGGCTATTGGTATCTCTCTAATTAAATTTAGAGAGATTAAACTGGCTCCCCGAAAACGACTCAAGCCGAGTTTTGAAAGTCCAAACGGCTCAACTA
>JAVCCC010000055.1 GCA_030765785.1 Candidatus Aceula lacicola
CACGATTAGGCCGCATAGCTCACTTGGCTATCGTCCGCCAGCACCGGAAGCAATACAGCCAAGATGGCTAAATCAACCATTGTTCTCTCACGGCTATTGGTACAACTAATAGGGGCAGGTCACCCATCTATAATTAATACCTAAACGATTACTCAAAACTGCTCAAAATATCTGCAGCATCAACACTAATTAGCAAGAATGAACTAATTAACAACTCAGAAACAGAAAAAAGGATCAATAGAAATTCTTAACTATTTTCTACAATAAGAAATTATTTTGCCGCCAAAGAAATAGCGTCTCTACTCTTTTGCCACACCAATACACAAAAAACCCTTAAAAGCAATTGCCTTTAAGGGTTTTATCATTGATTAACTAACGTCTAGGATGTCTGGGGTGAGTGACGGGATTTGAACCCGCGACCTCCTGAACCACAATCAGGTGCTCTAACCAACTGAGCTACACCCACCATTCTATATTTATATCATTTCTCAGAAAAGCATGGTTGGTAGTCCTCTTGCGGGACACCCACCATAAATGAGCACACAGTCTTGCGAAACAAAGTGATCGCAAATTGCTGTGCGAATTTATCCAGAAAAGCTGGATAAATGATTTTCTAAATTATAAAGAGCTATATTTTACAAAACTATTACAAGTTGTCTATTGATTTTTTCCAAACGCTCCAGACAAAGATACCTCAGAAACCCGAAAATCATCCATCTTTGTTTTAAAATCAAATTTCATATCAATGCGAGCTCCGCTCGATTGCAACGTCTTAACAAAAAAATCCTCAAATGTTTTTGGATCTTCTTTTATCTCTTTCTGACCAAAAGCCAAGTTCATTTTTCCCTTAACAGATAAATCATTATTTTCAGAAAAAAGATCTGCTAAAAGCCCTACTTGCCCACCCATGCCGCTGATCTGAAGCTTAGCCTTCATATCTTTCTTGTGAAAATCTGCCCATCCATAACATTTAAGATCATCATCATTAAAACGACCATTAAATCCAGTAAGTGTTGCAGCTATATCGAAACTTGTTTCCAGAGGTTTTTCCTGAGGAAAAACAACCCCTTGAATCGTTGCGTTAACATTATTAAGTGAAAATAATTCTTCTTCTTTCTCTTCAGATATATTAAAAATAGATACGTTCCCATTCCTTACAATAAGGTGATCCACAAAGATAATAAAATCAGCCTCTTCTTGAATTTTTGTTCCAGAATCCTTTTTCGTATTCAATGCTTGCTTATTTTCAGCAAAAGGAGAAAAAGAAAAGGAATCTTTTATTTTCTGATGAATTTCAATTCTTGGACTAACAATCTCGACGACAGGAAAATAAATTTGCTTTAATAAAAAATACACTGGATTCAAAGAACACACAATCTTCTCAAACGACCCTATGCCTTCAACTTTAAGATTTTTAACCTCCAAGGTTAGAGGAAAAGATACATGAATTTCATCGAAAATAATTCTCTTCTTTAATTGCTGCTCGACTTTCTGGATAACGATATCTTTACCATTAGCACTTAAATAAAAGTACCCTCCTACGAGAAGGCTAAAAAGAAAAACTAATAAAATAATAAATATAAGTATAAGACGTTTCATAAATAATAAAGATGGCGTCCCTGGCACGACCCAATCGTGCCAAAAACATCTCTGGGTTTCCAGAAAAACCAAAACGTTCCTATTTTAGTTCGCGCCAAAAATAACGCATCAAATATATGGCGTCCCCGGCACGATTCGAACGTGCGACCCTTTGCTTAGAAGGCAAATGCTCTATCCAACTGAGCTACGGGGACGTAGTTTTTAAAGATTTATTTTGGACAAAATCGTCATTTCCTTAAAAACGGGTGAACGCCAAGATAAACAAAATTTAATGAAAACATTATATCAGGGATAAAAAAACTCGCAAGAAAAACAGCCTTGGCTATGTCGAACCTCTTCCAATCTCTTTTTTCTGAATTTTCAAAAGATAATCATCAGCCTCTTCTCTGTTCATAAAAACACTCATTGCTGGCAAAGCCGAAATCACATCAATTGCTTTTTTTATCTGAACAGGAAAATTAATGATCACAAGATGGTCGCTTGCTTTTTGCAAAGCCCTTTCCATCTTTACCAAAAAACTCAAACCCAGACTATTGATATACTGTAGACGGGCTAAATCCAAGACAACAATTTCCGGTGGATTCAACAAAACCTCTTGAAGCTTATCCTCAAGATCAAGATAAGTCTCAGAATCAATCGATCCATCAAGAGAAATTCTTAGCTCTTTTTCCTTTTTCTTATCTGTAAAAATATCTAACGCCGTAACTACCTACTTTTCTTCTGGTGTAAGTTTTTTTAAGATCTCAACAGCATTCTTAAAGCCTTCCATATTATTCTGCTCCTGAAACAAAGCCATGCTTATCTTTACAAGTTCAGAAGCTTTTTCAGGTTCTCCCTTAAGATCATAACATCCAGCCATTAACAAATAAACATGCGGATTTTTTTGATCCCTTTGAAGAATTTTCTGACAAATGATAATAGCATTATCATACGACTTTAGTCTCATATAAAGTTGTGCTAAAGCAAAATAAGAATTGATTTCTTCTGGAGAAACCTCAGCCGCTTGCTCCAAAGATTGAACAGCCTCCGGAATTTTATTTTGAGCTAAAAACGTCATTGCTTTTTGAAAAAGCTGTTCTGATGTTTCCTGAAGGGCAGGCGCAGACGCTTGCTTCTCGGCTGTGCATCCAACCAAAAAAATTGCACCCAAAATTAAACACAACGCTTTTATCTTCATTCTAAACCCCTTTCGTATTAAATATTTATATCATTCTAGTATAATCACAAAAGTCCTGCAAGGAAAAAGCAACTGTACCATTTTGCTTAAAATCGAGAAGCTTCAAAAAACATAAAATCAATATCTTCCCCTCTTTTTTGCAATTCTTTTAAATATTCTTCTGCTTTCTCAAGATTTCCCTCATGATACGCATTAATACTTAAAGCTCGATATGCATCATTATAATTAGGATTATATTTAATTGATTCTAAAAAAGAAACTTCTGCTTCTTTTCTAAACCCTTGGCGATAATAAAGAATGCCTAAGTTATAAAATGCCAAGCTACTATTAGGACGAATGGACAACTCTTGCAAAAACTCTTGCTCAGCCTCATGAGGCTTTCCTCGATTCATATAAATAAGACCTAAATTGTTATGCACCATCTCCTCATATGGATTCAAAGAAAGTGCTTTCTTGTATTCTTTTTCCGCCAAACCCCATTCACCTTCCAAATAATACATTGCCCCTAAATTTCTATGAGCAAATGGCAAATGTGGCGAGCTTTCGGCAGCACTAATCCAAAAGTTTAAGCGATTTTTATATTTTTGACTAATATTAAAATGAACTATAACAAAAAGAATCAAAAATACGCATGACAAAAGAACACCGGCAATATTTCGATATTTCCACTGCTTAAATGGCCTTAGAGCAGCCAAAGCGATCACAAATCCAATCATCGGCAAATAAATCCTATGCTCTTGAAAATCATGCGTTATGGACCAATGCGGCCTTAAAAATGACATGATTAAAAAAACAAAAAACCAAATAAAACCAAAAAGAACATATTTCCAGTTTTCTTTTGAACAAAAGAATAAGAAAACAATAAAAACAATTAGACAAAAGAATCCATACAAAAGATTCGAATCAGGCAAAATCGGCATAATCGAAAGATTAAAAGGAAGAAATATCTTTCCAAAATAAAGAAGCATCATTGGAATACTTATAAGGGCTGTATTTATCAATGCGGCCGGCAAAAATGATGCGATATTTCCTATCACAAGCTTTCTTACAAAAAACCATAAAATCACGACAATGGCCCATCCCAATGCTTGCTTTCGTATAACGCTTTTTGTGGCCTTGCCCTTAATGAGAAGAATATATGCAGCACAAATAATAGGAAATGCCAAAGCAGACTCCTTGACTAAAAGCGCTAAAACAAAAAACACAATTTGGATAAAATAATCCTTTTTCTTCTCTGTTTCTATAAAACGTAGAAAATACACAAACGATATTATTATCAACAATGTCAAAAGAGAATCATTGCGTCCTGGAATCCAATAAACCGCATGACCTAAAACCGGATGCGCAACAAACAAAATTGATAAAATAAAAACTTTTACCTTAGAAAAATTTAATCTCAATAAAAGAGAAAACAAAAAACATGTCGTCGCAATATGGATAAGAATATTTGTTAAATGATAAACAAGCGGATTTGCACCAAAAACCGAAGTTTCCAACATAAAAATAGAAGCCAAAACAGGACGATAATACATGGTATACGGATACGGATGCTGACCAAAAAAGATATCTTGACCAAATAATTTTGGAAAATTAACTAAATTCTTTAAAAAATGAATATGATCAACAATTAAAACATTGTCATCAAGATACGAAAATCCAAAAAATAAAGATTGAGCATAAATGGAAAAACCAATAAGAACAAACCATGCAAAAGGATGCCAAGAATCTAAAAAGATATGATAAAGATAGGATTGAAGCGATTGTTTCATGTTAAATAAAAATGGTCGGGGAGGAGAGATTTGAACTCTCGACCTTCTGTTCCCAAAACAGACGCGCTAACCGAGCTGCGCTACTCCCCGATTCAAACCCACATTTTGTATGAGTTGAGACGGTAGTATATCACAGCGATTAAAATCTTGCAACTGTTGAAGACTTGAAGAGTTTTGGTATAATGGAGCGATGCTTAAAAAGACTATTTTGATTCTTATTCTTATATCGACTATATTAACCGTTGGCTTGGTTTACCTCAACGAGGTCCTTTTACCGACGAAGCTTAAAGATATTCTTATCAAAAAAATCACCCAAGAAATTGGTCGTGAAATCTTAATTAGCGACCTCCGATATGTCCCTTTGAAAGGACTCGTTATAACAGAATTAACAGTATTTGAAAAGAATCAAAAAAAAGAACCTTTTTTATCTGTCAAAGAAGCTTCTATTAGCATCCTCTATATTCCAGCTTTAATGAGCAAAAAAGTAATCATCCCATCTCTTGTTATTAAAAATCCTATAATACGCATCACAAAACACCGAACAAATGAATGGAATTTTAGCGATCTCTTATCTTTAAAGAAAACAAACAATGAGAAAAGTCAAATTACCGCTTATATCGGAGGGCTTAAAATAATCAATGGAACCTTTATTTTCTCAGATAAAAATTTATTTAAAGAGCCCATTGAAATTATCGAAAATATCAATCTTTCAGCCAATCTCGCTCTCCCCAAAGGCGCTAGAGCAGATATCAGAATTATGCCTTCGGCGAAAAATCCTTTAAAACTTATCTCGAGCATTAATTGTCAATTTGATTCTGGTGATTTCTTATCTACGCTTAATGTTGAAAATTTCTCACTCAAGAAGCTCGCCCCCTACATTAAGACCTCTAATCTTCATCTTAAAGACAGTTCCGTTAGCATCGCAGCTCTTGATATTTCAAGACGAAATAAAAAAACAACCGCCAAAGGTAAAGCCTCTCTTGGAAAAACACATCTTGCAACAGAAAACGAAACACATTTCTCCTCAACGCCCTCTATCTCAATCGACGAACTAACAATTGAAAACGGAATACTGTCCTGCTTAGGAAATCTCTATCTTCATAAGAGCGTAATTATCGACGATAAAAATAAAATCGAAGGCACAATTTCTTATAATTTTAATTTAAAGAAAAAAGGTCAAATGATCGATTCTTCTGGAGATTTAACGATTGAAAATCTTAAAGGCAAATTTAATGCGAAAACACTTTCTTCAAAGAATGTGAAAGGAAAAGCTGAATTAAAATATAATGGCAAAATTCTAGAGTCATTCTTAGATATGCAAGCACAAAATACCGTAATCGAATTTCCAGACAAAACCCAATTTTCTGGAAATCCGGCTCTAAAAGCAAATATAACCTTCAACTCCATATCAAGAAAAACACCGCTGAAATACTCTGGATCTATCACAACATCCTCTGCGCTCTTGACACACCTTCCTTATCTAAAAAATGCGCAAAATATTAAAGGAATCCTAAACTTTGAAAACAACAAAATATCGTCTCCTGAAATCTTCACTCTAATTAAAAATACTCCCTTAAAGCTATCGGGAGAACTCACTAACTTTCAGAAACCAATCCTTAGCATCCAAGGCGAAATACCTAACGTCGATTTATCTAATTTCAAAGATATCTTTAAAGAAATTCAAAATGATCCCACCTCTGACATCAAAGGCCAAGCTTCTATCGCATTTAAATACAAAGGTGCTGCAAAATCTATCGACAATTCTACTATTTCAATTTCTTCCTCTCTAAAAAATGCCGCTATCAAAACAAAAATCCTGCCATCTGAAGTCGTAAATATCTCCGGTGATATTTCTTATGCTGTTGATAGTCTGTCCCAAACACATTTCTTGCCAGACAATGCAACATGGAAAAACCTAAAAGGCACATTTCAAGAAAGACAATATATATCTGACGGATCTCTTGCCTTTAATAGCCTTTTAGCAAGAATTATTGTTGACGGACTTGAAGCTGATGCAAATGTAAAATTAATGTTAGACCGATTCAAAATCAATTCACTCAAAATTAAATATGAAGATACTGACTTAGTGACTCAAGGAGAAATTCTATATCCTAAAGGTGATGAATTAAATATCAATGTCGACATCGACGGAAACTTAAGGCTCGAACATTTATCTAAATTTATCAAACCTTTCAAAGAAAAATTTAAAAACATCAATCCTCAAGGCCTTTGTTCAATCAAAAGCTCTTTTACTGGCGACCCAAAATATTGGAAAGACTGGGCATTATTCCTAAAAGTAAAAAGCAATAAAATATTTCTTAAGAATTACGAACTAAATAATCTTTCTCTTAAAATTAACCAGCGCGACCGATATATCAGCGAATGCTCTGCCTCTGCTCTTTTCTACGATGGAAAACTTACCGCTGACGCCTCAGTTGATTTATCTATCGAAGAGATACCATATAAAATAGAATCAAATATTCAAAACTTAAATTTAGAAAAGCTTAAAAACGCAACGCCGCTACGCGATAAAGATATCTCCGGACTATTGCAGGCAACATATCAAGGAAGCGGCCCTTTATCTGATATTCATTTCAGCAAAGGAGCAGGTTCAATTGCTATCAATCAAGGAGAGCTTTGGCATCTTGACCTTCTGAAAGGACTCGGAAAATTACTTTTTGTACCAGAATATAAAAATATCACTTTTGACCATGCAAAAAGTGATTTTGTCATAACCAATGAAAAGGTTTTTATTAAGGACGGCATTTTAAAAAGCAATCAAATGCAACTCGCATGCAACGGAACGATTTCTTTTAAGGGAGATTTAGATCTCGATATCATTTCTAGATTTGAGCAAAATATCATGAAAATACAATCGCTTAAAAAAACAATTGCTGCAATCCTCACTCAAGCCAACGATTTTTTAACTGTTAAAATTACAGGAACATGGAAAGAACCAAAATACTACATAGTTCCCTCCACTCACGGAATGATTCAAAAAACTAAAAATTTTATTCTGGATGGGCTTCCAAATATTTTTTAATAACAAATTTAAATTTTTTCAACGCGCGTGCCCGATGGCTGATTCTTGATTTAATGTTGGGATCTAATTCTCCAAAAGTTTTATTATATCGGGGAACCAAAAAAAGAGGATCATATCCAAAACCATTGCTTCCTTTTGATCGAGTAGAAATAAGTCCACTGCAGCTTCCAGAAACAACATCCACAATTCCGCTTTGATCCGTCAAAGCAACAAAACAACGATATCGAGCCTGTCTTTTCTTTATCGAAACCTTACGCAAAGATCTTAAAAGCTTTGCATTGTTCTTTTTATCTGTAGCATTAGCCCCTGAAAAACGAGCAGAAAAAATACCTGGATTATTATCCAACGCTTTAACTTCTAATCCAGAATCTTCCCCCATGACAAGTTTTTTTGTATAAAGAGATATCGTCGATGCTTTCTTTAAAGCATTTGCAGAAAAAGTCTTTCCATCTTCCTCAATATGAGGCATATTTTTATAATCTTTTAAAGACGTAATTTTTAAAGGAAGGTCAGCTAAAAACTCTTTTAACTCTTTTAACTTCTTTTGATTATTAGTTGCAATTAAAAGCTCTTTCATTTCTTAGTTATCTAGCACACTTTTTTGGATATCAAACAATTCTGCAATCCCTTCTTTCGCTAAAACAAGGGCTTGGTCCATCTGCTCTTTTGAAAAAGGCAAGCCTTCAGCCGTGCCTTGTACCTCAATAAAATCTCCACATCCACGCATAACAACATTCATATCCATATCCGCTTTTGAATCTTCTGAAAAATTTAAATCCAACAAAAGCTCATTATTAACAAGACCAACACTTACAGCGGCAACACAGTCTCTTAATGGAAGCTCCACTAACTTAATGTCTTTCTTAAACTTCTTTAAAACATCCACAAGCGCAACATAAGCTCCAGTAATCGAAGCCGTACGTGTTCCTCCGTCAGCCTGAATAACGTCACAATCAATTTTAATCGTACGCTCACCTAAAGCAACAAAATCAACAACACTTCTCAGCGATCGCCCTATTAACCTTTGAATCTCATGTGTACGTCCAGATACTTTATTGCGTGCAATGCGAGACGAACAAGAACACGGCAACATACCGTACTCTGCCGTCAACCACCCCGTCGAAGAATTCCGCAAAAAGATTGGAACGTTATCTTCAATGGTAGCTGTACAAATAACACGGGTATCTCCAAACTCTACCAAGCAAGAACTCTGAGCATTCTTTAAATAATTCCGCGTAATTTTAATATCTCTCAATTGATTAGGTTTTCTACCATCTTTTCTTGACATCATTAAATCCTTTCTATTAGCTCTGAGAATACTCTGCTGTAACCGTTGTCTGAATACCACCCCGCGTGCCCATGACAACCTCCACCTTAATCCAGCGTGGCTGACATGCCTTCACAACATCATCAAGAATTTTGTTTACCAAATGCTCATGAAAAATACCAACATCGCGATAAAATACAAGATAATACTTAAATGATTTAAGCTCAACACATGTTTTATCTGGCCTATAATTAATATTAATCGTCGCAAAATCTGGCAATCCCGTTTTAGGACAAATACACGTAAATTCACTCGTTTTTAAATCAACTAAATAATCCCGATCTTGATATTTATTCTTCCAGACATCAATTTTCGGAGTTTTAAGATCTCGAATGTTTTCTTGAAGCCCCTTATATGTTTTTTTTGCCATAGCTTACCGTACCCCTAGTATCTTATGTATTTGAGGAACAACTCGAACATCTGTTAAGAATTCGAGACAAACTTTTTGAAACCTTTGACATTGATCAACAATACCATCTTGAATTTCTAACGTATTCGGCTGCAGAATAAATACTATATCACGATTCACTTCAGATGCAAGTTTTGCTGCGAAACGAACATCTACTTCTGTCGTGCTTAATGAAATAACATTCTTGATAAAAACATCTTTTTTTATCGCAATATTTAAAAATGCTTTATGCTCTTCCCAAAACGCTTTTTGTCCTGTTGAGCTCGGAAGTTTAAAATCCATAGAAACAAAATCAATCTGATCAATCAGCTCTTCTAAAGCTGAAAATAAAATACCGTTAGTCTCTAAATAAACCAAAAAACCTCTTTGCCTTAAAAGAGGTAAGAGCTCCCTTAAGAAATCTTTTTGTAACAGAGGCTCTCCTCCCGTTAAACTAACAGAATGAATGCTTTGAGCTTCTTTTAAAATAACCTCTAAAAGATCTTGGCTTGAAGATTCTTTGAAACTACCCTCTTCTCGTTCTAAGCTTGCCTCTGTGTCACACCAATCACATTTTATATTGCACCCATAAAATCGAACAAACACTTGAGGCACTCCTAAATACTTGCCTTCCCCTTGAATTGATTGAAAAACTTCTGAAATTTTAGATTTCATTTTAAAGAAGGGTCTTTGAACTTAATCGCATCAAAACCTTTTTGCCGAAGCAAGCAGCTATCGCATACACCACAAGGTTTCTGCCCACCTTGATAACATGACCATGTTAATCGGTACGGCACTTTTAACTTAAGTCCTATTTTTATAATTTGGGCCTTTGTTTTAGAAATCAAAGGAGCGTAAATCTTAATTCTCTTTTTACAAACTCCAGATTTTGTCCCCTTGTCTAAAATTTCCTGAAAACTAACAATAAACTCTGGACGGCAATCTGGGTAACCAGAATAATCAACAGCATTTGCTCCTATAAAAATTGCAATTGCACCAATGCTTTCTGCAAATGACGAAGCAAAGCTTAAAAAGATAATGTTTCGAGAAGGAACATATGTCGACGGGATTTCTTTCTTTATTCGCTCAAGCGATCGTTTCTTAGGAATCTTTATTTTCTTATCTAAAAGCGAAGACCCTTTCCATGGAAAAGAAACTTTAACAACTTTAAAAGAACACTGAGCAACTTTTGCAATTCTTTTTGCCTGCACAATTTCTTTTAAATGCTTTTGACCATAATCAAAGATAAGGCCATACGGCTCAAATCCCTTGTTTTTTGCAATATAAAGAGTCGTTGCCGAATCAAGCCCGCCAGACAACAAAACAACTGCTTTTTTCTTTTTCTTACTCATAATAAGTCGCGCTTGCATTCTCAGACTCCCAAACAGTAACACTTTTGACTTTAACAGAAGGAAGCTCTTTGGATATTTGTTGAAAAACATACTTTGAAATATTCTCAGAGGTAGGATTTAATTCTTTAAAATACGCACAATCATTTAAATGCGTATGATCAAGTGCATCAACGACATCCTTTAAGCCTTTTTTAATCTCTGTAAAATCAATAAGCATTCCTGCTTCATTTAATTTCTCTCCTAAAAAAACAACTTCCACTTTCCAGGTGTGTCCATGCAAATTCTTGCATTTTCCCTGATAATCTCTTAAAGAATGCGACGAAGCAAAATCTGATTTAACAGTTAATTCATACATAAAATTTAAACCTTTTTAATATTTTTAATAGGGCATCCTAAGAATCGTTTCGCGAGATCTTTAAAATGCTGAGGCTTGTCACTTACAAAGAATTGATATCGCCCCTCATTAGACAACGAATTCTCTAAATCCATCTTTTTAAGAATATCCTTAACTTCTCTCGCCACTTCCTTCGCTGAATCAACAAGAAAAACTTTTTTTCCCATAACAGAACCAATGACTTTCTTAAACAAAGGATAATGAGTGCAGCCTAAAATAAGCGTATCAATTTTTGATTTAATCATTACGGAAAGATATTCTTTAGCAATACCGTATGTTGGTTTTTGCGAAAACCATCCTTCTTCTGCCAAAGGAACAAAAAGCGGACAGGCTTGCGATCGAACCGTTACCCTTTTTGAAATTTTCTTTATCATCTGAAAATATTTCTGACTCTGAATTGTTGCAGATGTTGCAATAACACCAATTTTTTTATTCTTCGTGACTGCGCACGCTTTCTTTGCCCCAGGCTCTATAACACCCACAATTGGTAAAGAAAACTTCTTACGCAATGATGAAAGAGCAAAACTAGAAGACGAATTACATGCAACCACAATCATTTTGACATTATGCTTTAAAAGAAAACTGACATTTTCTTTAGAAAAACGAACAATTGCTTCTTTTGATTTTGTTCCATACGGAACACGCGCTGTATCTCCGAAATAAACAATATTTTCATTTGGAAGTTGTTTCATTATCTCTTTAACAACTGTAAGACCACCAAGGCCTGAATCAAATACTCCAATGGCACATTTTCGTTTATCCATATTTATTTACCGTGTATAGAGCACCAATCCATCAGCTAAGCTATTTGCAATCTTCTGCCGATAAGCGCTACTTTTTAATTTTTGCTCTTCTCTTTTATTTGACAAAAACCCAACTTCAACTAAAACAGCAGGAATTAAAGTATTCTTTAAAATATAAAAATTAGCTGTTTTATTTCCTCGATTTCTTGTATTAATCTTTTTCGCAGTATACCCAGCTAAATATCTTGCAATATCTGATGAAGATTGTTGTTTATATGTATGCAACATATCAAGCACTATTTTTTTCGCATTAATATTATCATATTTCATATTATATTTCCGAAACATTTTTTTATGTTTCTCAATACAACAAATTTCTTTTTTATCTCTCCAATTTAAAAATCCTAAATAATATGTCTCTAACCCCTCAACCCCAAAACTATTAGCAATATTCGCATGAACACTAATAAATAAATCCGCATTCTCTGATCTTGCCACGTCAACTCTTTCATCTAAAGACAAAAAATTATCCGCATCCCTTGTCTGAACAACAAAGACTCCTCTTTTCTTTAAAGCACTAGAAAGCCGATTAGCAATATCAAGAACAATATCTTTTTCTTGAGTCCCTCTTCGACTAATCGCACCTGGATCTTTACCTCCATGCCCAGCGTCGACGATAATCTTTCGAAATGTTTTTGATATGGATCCCGCTTTTTCGGAAAGAGGTACCATAACGCGTTGCTCAAAATCAAAAGGAACGGAAATAACTCCTCGAGAAATCTTAATTGGCTTACTTAAATAAACATCCCTTTGCTCAATAACAACAATATTGCTTCCGATAAGACCTCGAGCTTCAATTTCTTTTCTGCTTAGTTTAATCACTTGCGTTATACTATCCATCGTACAATCAAATCCATAACGCATGCAAAGCTCTTTTAAAACAAAATTTTGCTTTCGTAATTTTTGATATGGAGTTGACGCACAACCCGAAACAAAAACCAGAAAACCAACTATTAAGAATATAATATATTTTCTAAAAGATTGAACCATTGTCGATTACTTTAAAATATCCTCTCCAGACAACCGATCTCCGGTAATAATCCTAGGCGTTAAAAAGATAACAATTTCAGTTTTTGTTACACTTTTATCTTCATTGCGAAAGATGGATCCCAAAAATGGAATATCGCCTAAAATCGGAACTTTGTTAACCGTTCGAATATCTTGTTCCTTAATTAAACCGCCAATAATAATCGTAACGCCATCTTTAGCTGTAACGGTTGTTTCTGCCTCAGATGTGTCAACGGTTGGTATTTTGTTATTTGTGCTTGTCGTTACATATCCAGTAAGTGAACTTACCTCTGGTTTAATCTTCATTGTAATATATCCATCTCCATGGATTGTGGGCGTTACAAAAAGCTTAACGCCAACTTCAATGAAGTTAACACTTTCAGCCGTTGTTACTGGGCCGGATGCCGTTGTTGTTGTTTCGCTCGTTACATATGGCTCGCTTGATCCTACTAAAATCTTAGCCTCTTCATTATTAATAACTGCTATTCTCGGATTTGAAAGAATATTCGTCTCACCAACCGTTTCAAGAGCCTCAATTAAAACACTATAATCATCACTAGCAATAGTTCCTATGCTAAGTTTCCCACTTTTATCAGTTGACGATAAAACATCAAAATTGCTCGCAAAATCTAAAGTATGAAAATCTGAAACGATCGCCTGCCAATCAATGCCCATTTTATATTGATCGCTCAGCGTGATTTGAAGTATTTTAGCCTCGATTAAAACTTCTGTATGTTTCTCATCAAAAGCCTCAATCATCTTTAAAATTTCATTAATCTTTTCCTTTGTCTCTGTCACAAAAATCTTATTTGATCGATCATCAAATTCAATTTTACCGATATTTTTTGTTAACAAATTTTGAATCTTGCTCGCGACTTCATCAGCTTTGGCATATCGCAATGAAAAAACTTTTGTCGACAGAGGAATATCTGCCCGACGTATTACTTCCTCCATCAAAAGAATCTTTTCGGGTCTATCCGTAATAATCAATGTATTCGACTTCGTATCAGCGGTCACTGTTCCAAGCTGACTTTTCATCTGACCTAAAACCGGTAGAACTTCATCTGCTTTCGCATATTCTAACTGAACTAATTTTGTTTCTGTTTTCTGTCCAAACTTGTAGCCATATAATTGCTGAAAATCTTGAGCCGTTAAAACTTTGATGATCCCACCTTCTTCCACATAGGCTAAATCATTTGATTCAAGAATAATCTGAAGGGCATCTCTAACGCCCACACTTTTTAAATAAATTGTTACTTTGCCTTTAACATTCTTTCCTGCAACAATATTTAATCCACTTTTTTTCGAAATTAATTTTAAGACATCAACAATATCCATATCCTTTAACTCAAGAGCATCTAGCACAATCCCTGCCGAAAACGAATTACTTGACCCAAAGCCTTGATTAATTTCATTAATATTACGCGCAGAAAAAACTTTTCCGGAATAGGTCCTTGGCGCAGGATCTTCTGCCTGAACTTGCTCAAAGAAATCAAGCGCATTGGTAACAACGGAATCAGAGCTATCTTTTTGTGCATAGCTGATGGTTCCGCCGATCAGCAAAACAAAAATAACTAAATAGCATAGTATAAAATTTCTTTTCATATTCATTTCCGTCTCCTTTAAAAGTATAAAATATATTTTATTGGAACAATTCTATTGTAGACCCATTGTAATCTAAAATGATCTTTCCTTCTTTGATAGACCGAATCTTCCCTTCTAAAACTTCATCTCCTTGATGAAGAAAAAATATTTTTCGAGATTTGATATCCTCAATAATCGCCTCTGGGACATCTCCTAAAACAATTCCGACTATACGAAGGCTTTCTGATAAATTAATATTTTCAGCTTTTACCTGCTCTTCTTCTTGTTTTGGCTTTGGTCGAGAAAAAACATCGCGCTCTTCAATTTCTTGCGCATAATACTCATACGGCTTACTTTTTTCATCTTTCAAATCAACAGTCTTGCTAATTTCAGCAGGCACATCGTCGACAACAAAATCATCTACCTTATTCTGAGAAAAGATAAAAATATACAACAAATATCCTGCCAAAACTAAAACAATTAAAATCATTAGTTGATTAAGCACTCGAAAAACACGCTCAAAACTATCAGAATCAATTTTCTCAACACTATCTTTATCATCAGCTTTCTTTTTAGATATACTTTTATCTTTTTTACGAATAATCTTTAAAAGCTTCTCTTCTGGCAATCCCTCTCTATTCATCTGTACCCCATTGCCTTTCTTCTTCAGCCAAGACATCAATCAATTCTCCCGTAACAACTTCGCGTCCTTCCATAACAAGTCGTTCTAACGCATTATGACAATATAACGTAATTTTTCTTGGATATCCTTGAGTCACCGCATAAATCTTCTTAATAGCTTCATAGCTAAAAATATCACGCTGCCCGCTAAAACCAGCTTGTTTAAGTCTAAAATAAATCATCTGCGCTGTTTCGTTCTCGTCAAGTGGATTAATAATATATCGTAAACTCACACGATCCATAAAATTATTAATTTTCTTTATTCTAGGCAAGAGCTCCATCTGCCCTAAAATAACAAGCTGAAGCAACTTAAACTCGTTTGTCTCGTAATTTAAAAACGTTCTTAAAATTTCGATAAACGGTAACGACAACTTTTGCCCTTCGTCAATTAAAAGAATAATTGTTTTTTCTTCCTCAACACCTTTTTGAAACAAATATTTCTCAATTGCTTCTCTATGATCCATTGCAGATCGCAAAAAAGGGCTCACGCCAAACATTTTTGTTAAATGAGCCAAAAACTGATATTCGCTTTTAAAATCTGGATCAAGAATCATATGAAAAACAAACTTATCTTCTTCGCCATTAAACGATTGCAGCAGAGCCCTTGATAAGGTCGTCTTTCCGGCTCCTACGTCACCTAAAATAAGACTTAACCCTCTTCGCAAGCGAATCGCAATCTCCAAACGCTTTAATGCCGTTGTATGCTCTCTCGAATGATAAAAAAAATCAGGATCCGGACTTGTCGAAAAAGGTTCCTTTTGAATATCTAAAACTTCATAATAACTCATACTAAATCTTTAACCTTTTTTTAATTTCTTTTAAAGATAGTCCTTTGCTTCGCATACCACGAATCTCCTTAAGACGATCAACAGAGCCATCATCAAAGTATCGAAAATTTGTGATTGGACTACGACCAATTTCCTCTAAAAGCCCAATACCCAAATAATACTTTACTGTATACGTTGAATAACCTGTTGAAACCGCTAAATCTTTTAGTAAATATATGTTTTTCATAGACTTAAGTATAGCTCTCTACTCAGAGAGCTATACTTTAAAAATAGCAAAATCTATACATCTTGTCAATAATAAAGCGGTCTTTTTATAGGATATTCTTACTTGGCGGGATCTAGCAAAATGCGACTAGCAACAATTTCACATCGTATATCTTCCGAACGAGTAGATCGTTTTTCTAAGCGCACTTCTTCAATTTGAAAATAATAGGGTTTTTGTTCTAAAAAATACAAAAACTTTGTAATCAAGCTCATCGTACCTTGTGTCTGAATCGTAAACGAAAAATTCTTGAAAAAATCTTCTTCTTTAATTCTTCTGGGCTTCATATCAATAATTTTAATATCTGCTTTTTTCGCTGCAACTTCAATTTCAGAAAAAATTCGATTCATTTCCTGCTGATCAGAAAGCTTTTGACCAAAATTCTCCAAATATTGATCATACGTTTCCTTGACACTTTTTTCCTTTTTTAGAATATTCATACTCTTCTTAATCTTTTTCTTTGTCGCATTAATCTCTTGTTGAAAAAAATCTTCTTGCAACTTAATCGGCTTATAAACAAATTGTACGCCAATGTAAATTAAAGAAACTAAAATACATAAAGTAAAAATTTGGCTTTCTCTCTTTGATAAATTCTTAATCATTATTGTGTGTCCTGTGAAATGCTTCGAACAATCTGACATGTTATTTTGAAATCAGTAATCTCCCCTTCAAAAACTCTTCTCTGAGTGGCATATTTTAAATTAACATCTTTAAATAAAGGCGATCCAATTAAATTCTTCTGAAATTCATTAACATCAACCCTCTTCTCAGAAATTCCCTGAATCGTTAAGTTATCATTCTCATCAATGCTTAAACTGCGATACGAAACGTTTTCTGGCGTTAGCCGATAAAGCCTATGAATAATGTCTACCATCGACGGAACAGAAACAAGATAATTTTTAATATCAGCAATACGATTCTTTTTTGTTCGAACTTCTTCGACACGAGGTCTCAATTGTTGATGTTGCATTTCCAATTTCTTAGAAACAATCTTTTCTTGATACAAGTTAAAAGAAAATGCAGCCACAATCAAGCATCCAGCCACAAAGAAAAGCCCTATTAACTGCAACCACATAACTTGTTGTGCTTTAATTTTTCTTGTTTCATTTTCTTTTTTAGGTAAAAGATCAAACGGTTTTTGCGGTCCACGAAAAACAGCCCCTAAGCTGCTTGAGGAAGAAAAATAATCTCCTTCTGAGAGAATCGGAATAAAACAATCTTTCATTTTAGGAAAAACTCGATAAAGATCAATGATATCAACGGGTATTCGTATTTCTTCAAAAATCTTTTCTTTTAAAAAAATACTTTCATGAAAAGATGAAATTAAAACAACGCGACTTGGCAGCGATCCTAAGTTTTCTTTTCGATAAGATTCAAGGGTTAATGAAACCTCTCTAACAAAGTCATTCTGAAAATCACCACCTAAATCTTTTGCGCCAAAGTGAATATTGCGTGAAAACAACAACTTTCCATCAAAACAAAAACAAATCTCACTGTCTGACGTATCTACATTTATAACCATCAACAAAGCAATGTTTTCTTTCTTAACTGCTTTCTGCCAATGATAAAATCCATTAACAATGCTACTTGAGCTTAACGTTAAACTGTTTAAAGTTAGCTGACATTTCTTGAAAACATCTAAATATTTCTGTGTCACTTCCTTGTGGACAATCGCCGCTAAAACTTTGCTGTATCCGTCAGGATTCTTAGATATCAAAGAATGATCAAAAACAATATCTTCTTTTGCATAAGGAGTCTGATTTCCGATCTGTAAAGAAATCATCTTGCTCAATTCTTGCCCAGAATGAGAAGGTAAAGAAAAATACCTAACCATAGACTGACTTCTGGGAATAATGCCAATGATATGGCTTTCTCTTACTTTATCGTCAACCATTGAAGATAAAAGATTAACAATACCCTCAAAAGACGAATCAGCAATCTGTTTTGCTTGATGACGAACAAGGCGAATGCGCCCGCCCTGCCTTAAAACCTGTAATAACTTAATATGAAATTCACTAATCTCTATGGTCGTAATCATTGATTTCATCATTTTTATTTCTTGCTCCAAGATGCAATCGAGAAATTTTCTCGATCTACAACAACTTCAATTTCTGATAAAACATTTAGAAAAAAACTTCTTCCTTGTGTTTTTATACGATAATACAAACTTTCTTCCTTTATTTTACCTGACGCACTTAAAAAAATCGATAACTCAATTGAATTTAATGCAAACGTCTCTACATTATTCTTTTGTATCGTCTGATCATCTGCCGTACACGGCTTTCCGTCTGATCCCTGTCGATATTGCAAAATTTTAGCAACCAAAGAATCCGCATCAGCCCATGATGCCGTTGGATTTTGATCTGCAAATAAATAAAAGAACGATTTCAAAACAATCTCTGATGCCGTATTAACATTGATAGAAAGCTCCGTGCTTTGTTTTGGAAATACCGTTATATATCCTTTTAGCCGTTTGAATATTTTATCATCAACTGACTTTACCAATAAAATCTCTTCAATCGTATCAAGACTAAGATTTTTACAATGATATGGTTTCTCTCGAGACATATAAAAATCATCTTCAGCTCCAAAAGATGAGTTAAAAACATCGCTGTCAGCATCTTTCCAATCAACAACAGAAGAAGCAATTTCATCTGCCGCTATATTCTCGACACCTAAAAAAACAAGCAAATAGCTTAACACTTTATAATTTTGTGAATTAAGCGCATTTAAATTAATCCGCCTTTCCTCGTCTTGAAATCCATAACAAATATCATTTTGATTATTCGATGCATCATAAATATTATAACGGACGTCAAATATTCCATCTTTCAAAGGAATGTCTTTAAAAACGCTCTCTGATGTTTGTTCTTCATCAAACGAAATCCCACATTGATACAATATATCAATTTTATTTTCTTCATTCCCTGATGCCAAATTGCTCATTTGATTTAAAGCATAATTAATTCCCGCCCAAGCCAAATAATCAGCCTTTGTTTTTGCAACAACATGCTTGGCCAATGCTAAATTAATTCTAGTTCTTCGGCCCAATCCAATCGCTAAAATTGAAAGCACAACAAGAATCCATAATCCGACGATCATAATAACACCGGATTTATCTCTCAAAAAAAGCTTTTGTCGTCTTATTTTCAAAGGACTTCCTCTCCCCAAAAGCCAGCAGGAACATAAATGCTACGCCTAATAACAAGCGGACTACGTGTTTGCGAATCAACAATCTTTAATTCCACTCGTATGCCCGCTGGAACATAATTATTTTCCCAAACATCTTTCCATGCAAGCTGCGAATCATTCTCCGATGACTCAAGAAACGCATATGAAAACTTTAAACCTTGTTCCTCGACATTAAAACAAACCACTTCTTTTAAAGACCTATCTTTTGATTTATTTATAAAATCAACTAAATCTTGCTCTTCGCGAATCAAAACTTCTTGCACCAAAGCTTCTTGTCGTCTTTCCGTTACAGAAATGCTCTTTCTTGATCGCTTCCCAATAATAACTTTATGAATAAAAATTTCTTCTTCTTTCTCTAAGTAATACTGAACAACTTTTATGCCTTCATCCGTTGTTACCAAAAACCTAATTCTTTCTTTTTCTCCTAAAAACCCATTAATATCAGGATATGAACTTGAGAAATCATAAATCGTTGCATTTTGCAACTCTCTCGCCATTCCTTCTAACGCCCAGCTTGCCTGTCGATATATCCTATCTTCTAATCTTTGATCAATCTGAATACCGCTCCAAAATGTGCTATAAAGCGTTACGGCAATAACAGAAAAGATTGCAAGCCCTAACAAAGCTTCAATCAAAGAAAACCCTTTTCTTTTTATTGCTGAAAAATCTTTTTTCATTATTTTAAAAAGTATTAAAAACATATGTCGACGCTGATATTAAATTTTCCCTTCGTCCATTTTTCCAAGATACAATTAAAACAACTTCGCTTAAATCCTTGCACATCTCCTCGCACCCCGGCTCAACTGCTTGAACATGATATTGAAAATTTTCATATGGAGACGCAAACAATCCTTTCTCATCTAAGTCAAGCTCAACAACAGCTTGCTCCAAAACTTCATTCATTTTATTTCTTAATAAAAAAGATGCTTTAAAAAAATCATCGCTGTATATTCCTGCGCGCAAACTTGCCAAATGAGACTGAACGATCAATACAATCCCTACTGATAAAATAGCGACAGTAAGAAGGACTTCCAGCAAAAGAAATCCTTTTTTTCTATTTCTCAATTTCATAAACATAAACATTGCCTCGCTGCTCTTTCGTTGAAACAACAATCTCATTCTTTTGGTCTGTAAGATCGATCTGAGCTTTGTCCATTAAGCCATCTGGATAAAAACAAATTGTTTTTTGATCAACCTTAAACCCAATCCTCTTAGGAACAACAAAAACCTTCCCCAGCCTTCCAGTAAATCTTTCAAATCTCTTTTCATTGCCAATGGTCTCGTCAATCGGCGCTTCCACCAACAGCCAATATTTATTCATTGAGGAATCAAGTCGTATTTGATATTCCTTATTATCAATAACAGAACGCTGCTGCGCATACTGCATAATATACGCAATATCTTTTGCTGTTTGTTTTAATTCTAGATATGACCGCCCCTTAACAAGATTCGGGATGGCAAGCCCTGCAAGAAGAGCAATAAGAACAATGACAAGTAAAAGCTCAATGAGACTGAAAGCTTTTTTAAAATAAAAAAGAATAATGTTCTTCCCCTAAATTAATTATATGATTCTTCTATCCAATTAGTAATGTCATCTTCGCTTTCAACTCCATCAGAACCAAGAGAAGATAAATCATATTCTTCTGCATTATTGTTACCCGGCGACACATAAACGTATTCTGCTCCCCAAGGATCTTTTGGAATCTTTTTCTTTTTCAAATAAGGACCATTCCAGTGCGCTGGAACAGGAGACGCTGTAGATTCTTTCAAAAGCGCTTTTAAGCCTTGCTCTGTGGCAGGATATTTTCCATTATCAAGCTCATAAAGATCTAGTGCCGTCGATAAATTTGCCTCAATATCAGCACGAGCAGCAGCCTCGCGCGCTTGCTCTCCTCGTCCAGCCAAGTTTGGAACAACCATCGCAACCAAAATACCTAAAATAATAACCACCAACATAATTTCAATAAGAGTAAAACCTTGTCTTTTATTTTTCATTTCTCAATCCTTTCTATTTAACGAATCATTAAATTCATTTGAAATATCGGAAGTAACATTGCAATAACCACAAATCCCACAACCGATCCAATAGCGACAATTAGAATCGGCTCTAGCAGCGCAGTAATTGTTTTCATCATTTGGTCCGACTGTTTTTCATAAACATCAGCAAGTTTATGGAGAGAAACCTCAACACGACCAGCCTGCTCCCCGGTTGAAATCATGTCAATCGCTGTTTGAGAAAAAAACTGACTATGCTGAAAACTTTCCATCAAGCTCGAACCTGCAGAAACTTGTTTAGCAACTTTTTTTATATCTGCTTTAAAAGCTTCGTTTTCTAAGATATCCGAAACAGAATTTAGCGCCGAAACAATAATAACCCCCGAATCAAGCAGTGTTGCCAACGTCCCTGCAAAACGTGCGATTTCAACACTTTCAATAAACTTTCCAATAATAGGAATGTTCAGCTTTATCTGATCAACAAAAAGCTTTCCTTTTGTTGAACGAGAAAATTCTTTTAAATAAAAAATAATGGCCACTAATGCCAAAACAATAATCCACCAAAACCGTGCAAAGAAATCACTAATATTCATCAAAAATACTGTTGGCCAAGGAAGATTTGCCGATAAATCTTCAAACATTTCTGTTAAACGAGGAATAACAAATGTTAATAAAATAAAAACAGTCATTATCCCAACGCTTAAAATTAATGACGGGTAAATAAGGCTTGTTCTTGCTTTTGAAATCATCTCTTGATCTTTTTCCAAAGACTCTGTCAATCGACCCAAAACAACATTAAGCTTTCCGCTAATTTCCCCAGATTTAACCATGTTAATATATAGCGGTGAGAAAACATAAGGATATCTCTCTAAGCTTACAGATAAAGAGCTTCCTTCTTCAACAGAAATACGAATCTGCTCAACAATTTTCTTAAAATGAATATTCGTAACTTGGCGAGAAGATGTTTCAAGCGCTCGTAAAAGAGGAACACCCGAATCAACTAAATCATAAAGATGTCGCGTTAAAGAAACAATATCTGAAGACTTAACTCTTATTTTTGATGATTTCTTTTCTTTTTTAGAATTAGCTGAACTTTTTGCTTTGTAAGGAATGACATCGATTGGGGATAATCCAAGATGAATAACTTTCTCGACAGCCTGATCGAAATTCTCAGCCTCAATCACATCTTCAATGATTTGAGAAGGTCCTTTTTTGGCCTTATATGCAAATGTTGCCATAACGGAGTCATTCTAACATACGAAAAATGCCATTGCAAGATCAACAAACATATAATATATGTATATATATTTCTATATAATATAATTTATATAAACACATGAAATAAAAAATGCCGGCTATCAATAAAAACCATAGCCAACATTACTTCAAAATCCTTGAAACTTAAATATTTTCTTCTTGTGTAACCCGAATAACTTCGCTTGGACTTGTTAATCCGCTCTTAATTTTTTCCCAACCGCTCTCTCTCAATGTTTTCATTCCAAATTCTACGGCTTTATTCTTTATTTGTGCAGCAGAAGCTTTCTGAAGTATCAAATCTCTGATCTCTTCATTTAAAACTAAAAACTCATAAATTCCTTGCCTGCCCTTATATCCTGTCATGCCGCAAAACTCGCACCCTTTTCCCTCGTAAATAATAACATCTTGCAAATCCTCTTGTTTTAACCCAAGGCTCTGAATCATCTCTGGGGTTATCTTAGCAGGCTGCTTACATTTTGGGCAAATTAATCGCACAAGCCTCTGAGCAATAAAACACAATACCGAACTAGAAATCAAATACGACTCTATGCCCATATCTAAAAGACGCGCAACAGCGGATGCCGCATCATTTGTATGAAGCGTTGAGAAAACAAGATGTCCTGTTAGCGCCACCTGGATCGTAATTTCAGCCGTTTCCGCATCTCGAACCTCACCGACCATCATAACATCCGGATCATGACGCAGCATGGATCGAAGACCGGCAGCAAACGTAAGGCCAACCTGAGAATTAATTTGAATCTGTGTAATTCCTTTAAGCTGATACTCAACAGGATCTTCTATTGTTATAATCTTTTTTTCAATGCTATTAATTTTAGAAAGACAAGAATAAAGTGTCGTTGTTTTTCCACTTCCCGTCGGGCCCGTCAAAAATATAATACCATGCGGCTTTTTAATCAAACTCGATAAAAGAACTTCATTTTGCTTGTCCAACCCTAAATCTAACAAACTATAAAGCTTTGTTGAACTCAAAAGACGAATAACAACACTCTCTCCATAAGGTGTCGGTAAAAATGAAACTCTCAAATCTAAATCAGCATTCTTAGTTCTCACCTTAAAACGTCCATCCTGAGGAAGTCGTTTTTCTGCAATATTTAAATTCGACATAATTTTAATACGCGAATTAATTGAATCCTTAAAATGCTTAATATTCGCAGGAACTTTTGCATCATGCAAAAGACCATCAACACGATACCGAACATTAAGCTCATCTTCAAATGGCTCAATATGAATATCTGTCGCACCATCTCGATATGCTTCTAAAAGAATCTGATTAATAAATTTTCCTATCGAGGCTTCAGAATCAAGCTCCTCTAAATCTTCGTGACCTAAATCCTCCTCAATAACAGAAACACCATCCATCATCTTTTCAATAGTTTGCGCCCCTAATCCATAATATTTTCGAATGGCCTCCTCAATATCTTTGTGGCTTGCCAAAACAGCGTCTACCTTAGCCTTTGCCGCAAGAGCAACATCATCTAAAACATGAATATCTAAAGGATTTGTTAATGCAATTGTTAAAATATTGTTTTTGTATTCAACGGGCATAATTTTATAATAATCAACAATTTTGGCAGGAACACGCTTAACCACATCAGAAGAAATAGAAAAATCTTTTAAATTAATAAACGGAACATCGAGCTGCTCTGAAAGGATCGGAAGATAAATTTTCTCCTCGTCTACAAATCCAAGCCGAACCAATGTGACACCCAGCATCTCCTTGGTTTGCTTCTGTTCATCCAATGCTTGATTGAGTTGATCAACACTAATAATATTCTTTTCGACGAGAAGCTGTCCTATGGGAGATTTTGATTTCATAATTATTGACCTTTTCTCAACTAAAGATAATGGTAGTCAAAATATTCTGGTCTTTTCTCAATGTGAAAAAGGTCTCAATATTGGTTTCCATAATATCTTTAATTCAGAAAAGACCAATAAAGAAAATAATGCTAACGAGGATTTCTTACCGTTACTCGATAATAATCTCGAGAAAAATCATCTATAGATTTCTTTACAGGATTGGCATACGAGACAATATCGTAAGATTTGTCAACTACAGCGTCTGCAATCTTTTCGTTTACAACAACGCCGTCTGAACGTTTTATTTCATCATAAACACCTAAATATGATCCAGGCACAAGCCCGTTAACGACTCCCAGCGTGACCATGCACCTCGATGACTTCCGGTCAATCCACATAATGCCATCTTTGCGATCAAGCTCTTGGCCACCATAAATGATTTCGGCTTTTGCCAAAACATCTTCAATCTTAATCGGATCTCTTTTAACTTTTTTCTGATCCGATTCAGAGAGAAAGCTTTGACTTTTTTCAGATATTAAATTGGCAAGCTGAGCTTGGAGGGCATCTGCTTCTTGAGTGTTTTCTTTATTTCTTTGATCAATAAAATAAGAAACAGCTGTCACACATACGAAAGCAACAACAATCAGTAAGAGACCTATAAGAATTTTAGTTTTATTATTCATATTAATATAAGTAGAGTTTTATCTCTTCTCTTTTTAGCATGACGTGATGCTATTGTCAACTTATGACGGAAGAATATTAAAACATCTTTAAAACAAAAAACACTTCCCCTCCCTTGAATCCTAATAAAAAATATGCCATACTTAAATTAGAAAGAGGAGGTAGGAGATAGCGAAAGCGATCAAGGTCTATCACCTTATAAGAAAGGCTCCCAAATAAGTTGGGGGCCTTTTTATTTCTATTTACGCCCTAAAAGCGCAAACATCTTTTTCTTATATGCCTCAACTCCAGGCTGATTAAAAGGATTGACTCCCATCAAATAACCCGTCGTTGCCACAGCTTTCTGGAAAAAATAATAAAGCTGTCCTAAGGCATGCGCATTGCACGATGGCAACATAATCGTCATATTGGGCACGCCACCTTCATAATGAGCTTCAGCTGTTGCCTTGTGTGCCTGCTTGTTAACAAAATCCAAATCTTTTCCGGCCACACAATTAAAGTTATCTAAATTCTGATCATCCTTTGGAATAATCATCTTGTGCCCAGAATCCTCAACCATCAAAAATGTTTCAAAAACGTTTCGCTCACCTTCCTGCATCATCTGCCCCATTGAATGAAGATCCGCCGTTAAATTAAGAGATGCGGGAAAGGTTCCTTTGCCATCTTTGCCCTCACTCTCACCAAAAAGCTGCTTCCACCACTCTGCAATATAAGACAATCGTTGATAAAATGTAGAGAGAACCTCTATCTTCTTGCCTTTTTGATGAAGTAAAAAACGAGCCGCAGCATATTGATGCGCGATATTTTTCTCAACGCTTGGTGTCATAAATTTCTTTTCAGCAACTCTTGCCCCTTCAACAAGCTGCCTAATATCAATACCAGCAATAGCCAAAGACACAAGACCTGCTGGACATAAAACTGAAAAACGTCCCCCCACATCATCATAGATTGGATAAGTTTTATATCCTTCTTGATCTGCAATCTTTTTTAAAGCACCTCGATGCGCATCTGTAGCACAAATAATATGCTTTTTAAGTTCTTCGGGACTATATTTTTCTTGCATAAATTTCTTAATGATACGAAACGCCAATGCGCATTCTGTAGTTGTTCCAGATTTTGACACAACGACAACCGTAACATGCTTATCTTTTAAACTTTCAAGCAAATGAAACAGGTAACCAGAGCTTAAATTATTACCAGCATAATGAATAGGAATTTTCTGATCTGCGATCAAAAACTCCATTGTTGCTCGCACTCCAAGATAAGAACCTCCAATACCAATATTGATTAAACAATCTGAATGGGCTCGAACCTCTTCTCCAAAACTTTCAAGCTCGTCGATCAAAGAATCGCTAATTTGAGACGGAAGATCTACCCATCCTGTGAAATCATTACCCTGTCCTGTTTTATTGATCAAATCCTGATGCACTTTCTCAACATCAGGCTCAATCGCTTTCCATTCACTTTTATCAATAAATCCGTTTAAATTCTTAATATCAAGTTTAATGTCCATAAAAATCCCCCATTTAAAAAACTTTGTTAATAATGCCTCCACCTAAAACTGTATTATTTCGATAAAAAACTGCTGATTGCCCAGGCGTCACAGACCTCTGAGCGCGCTTTAAATGAATCCTTACTTCTCCTTTTTTCTGATAAACCAACTTCGCTTTTACTTCTGGATGATTATATCGAATTTTTACCTTTACCTCTATCTCTTTCTTCGGAATATCGCAACTTACAAAATTAACATCACAAACAGAAAATTCCTTGGCCAGCAAAAGATTCTTCTCGCCAACATAAATCGCGTTTTCTTCTTTATCAATTTTATACACATACACCGGCTTTCCAACAGCAATCCCTAGCCCTTCCCTCTGACCAATTGTATAAAAAAAGATTCCTTTATGCTCACCTAAAACATTTCCATCTTTACCTTTAATCGGCCCCGGCGATATCATTTCTTTTCCAATTCGATCTTGGATAAACTTTTGATAACCCGAATCAGGCACAAAGCAAATATCCTGGCTTTCTTTCTTTTGCGCATTCTTAAGATGATATCGTTTCGCTAATTTTCTTACTTTTTCTTTAACTAACCCGCCTAAAGGAAACAAAATAAAAGGCAAATCTTCTTTCCTAATCTGATGCAAGAAATAAGACTGGTCTTTAGATCCTTGTATTCCTTTCTTTAACTTATAATTCTTGCGCACCATTCCTCGGCCAACTTGTGCATAATGACCCGTCGCCAAATAATCTGCACCCAATGCTTTTGCCTTTTTAAACAGCGTTCCAAATTTAACATATTGATTACAGCGTACGCACGGATTAGGCGTTCTTCCTTCTAAATATTCTTCTACAAAATGATCAATGACTTTATCATTTAATTCTTTTCCAAAATTTAACACGTAGTGTGGAATACCTAATGTTTGCGCAACACGCTTCGCGTCTTCAATAGCATCAGCGCCACAACACGATGATTTTTTCCCAAGAGCAAGCGAAATATTAAAACACATGGTTATTCCTACAACATAATAACCTTTGCTTTTTAAGAGCGCAGCTGCCACCGACGAGTCTACGCCACCACTCATGGCCACAAAAACTGTTTTATTCTTTCTTTTATGCTTAATCATTTTCCGTAATCACTTTTATTGCTTGATACGTTGCTGAGCAAAGTTCCTGAAGTTCTTTCTTAGCTATCGAGAGTGGTGGCATCAAAACAATAACATTGCCAAGCGGCCTTAAAATAACTCCCAATTCACGCACCTTCTGACAAACCTTAACCCCCATCTGCTGATCCCAAGAATATTCTTTTTTTCTTTTCTTATCAGCCACAAGCTCAATTCCAATCATAAATCCTTTTTGACGCACAGCTCCAACATGTTTTAATACTTTGAATTTCTTGAGCTCTCTTTCTAAAAAAACTATTTTACTTTTCAATCTATCGAGTGTTTTTTCCTTCTTAAAAACATCTAAATTTGCAATGGCTGCGGCACACGCCAAAGGGTTCCCCGTGTAAGTATGGCCATGAAAAAATGTTTTTTGATCTTTATAATCAAATAAAAACCCATCATAAATTCTTTGTGTTGTCAACGTCGCAGCTAAAGGCAGGTATCCCGCGGTCATCCCTTTCGCAAGACACAAAATATCTGGCATTACCTTTTCCTGTTCACATGCGAACATCGTTCCTGTTCGACCAAACCCCGTCGCGACTTCATCGGCAATCAAAAGAACATTATATTTCTTGCATATTCTCGTCAAGCGTCTTAAAATTCCTTTTGGCCAAACAATCATACCGGCTGCACCCTGAACGAGAGGCTCAACAACTAATGCGGCAATCTTACCATGCGATTTCTTTAAAAAAGTTTCCATTTTATTAATAGAAAACAAAAATTCTTTCTTGAATCCCACAATATCATCAAATGGACTCGCATTTGGCGTTGGCCACTTAATTGTCTTAAAAATTAAATGTCGATATACCTTATGAAATAAATCGATGCCTCCAACGCTAACGCTACCTAAAGTATCCCCATGGTAGGAATGTGCTAAATGGATAATATTTATTTTCTTCGTTTTCCCAATATTCTGCCAATATTGATACGCGATTTTAATAGCAATCTCAACGGCCGTTGACCCGCTATCAGAATAAAAAACTTTTTTCAATCCTTTTGGCGCAATCGAAACTAAACGTTTTGCAAATTCAACAGCCGGAACATTTGAAAGTCCCAAAAGAGTTGAGTGGCTTACTTTTTTTAATTGTTTTTGAATTGCCTGATCAACTTCTTTGTTTTGATGCCCGTGCACATTAACCCAGAGACTTGAGACACCGTCCAAATATTTCTTTCCATCGACATCCTTAAGATAAGAACCTTTGGCAGACTCAATAATCAACGGACTATCTTTAAGCCAATCTTGCATCTGCGTAAACGGATGCCAAATATATTCTTTATCATCAGCCTCACATCTCTTAGCAAGAAAAGTCTCTTTCTTCTTTAAAATAGATGACACATTTATTTCTTTAAAACACTGCTTTATAATTTCCTTCTTATTAAAACGATTCAAATGTGGAATAAATCCTAAAATAGGAACATTGCCAAATTTTTTTATCGCATTCGGGTTTGTTTTCTTAAGGATACCTTTTTTCATTCTCAAAGGTTCATTAAAAATAACTCCTCGCACATCAAGCCCTTGCGTGCGTGCCTGCTGAACGGTCAAAAGCGTATGGTTAATTGTTCCAAGCTTAAGCGTCGAAACAATAATAACATCTAAATCAAGATCTCTTATCAAATCGCTCATCAAATAATTATCTTTAATCGGAACAGATAAACCCCCGGCCCCTTCAACAAGAACAACATCATGCTTCTCTGAAAGCGTCCGATAACATCTTTTTATTTCTAAAATATCAATTTTCTTTTTAGATCGCTTAAAAGCCAAATGCGGAGAAAGAGAATCTTTCGCAAAAAAAGGATTAATCTCGTCGATTACATCGTTTATTCCTAAAGATTTTTTCAAAAATAACGCATCTTGACCAGAACACTGAATAGGCTTCAGGACGCCAACATTAACTTTTTTCTCTTGCAACAATGTCGCTAAAACAAGAGTCGTCACTGTCTTTCCAATATTCGTATCAGTTCCTGTAATAAAAATACCTTGTTTACGTTTCATTTCCTAGCTCTTGTCTTTATGATCTCAAAGCTTGCATAGACAGACTCCCCGTCTGCATAATTCTTCATATAAAATGCATTTGCCTCACTTAAAAGATCTCGCCCAATAAACACATTGCGCTTAACCTGATTTGCTCCAATAACCTTAAGCCAACGAATGAGGCTAATCATATCCACAAACTTTATTTTGATAACCTCTGATTCTACCTCGATATCCTTAAACCCATTTGATTCAAGTCGGTTAAAAATATTATTTACGTCAATATCTTCCCAATGGCCATCACGGAACACTAAATCCTTAGAGACTGATTCTAAAGATGCTTGCAGCTCTTTTAAGGTGCTTTTGCCAAAACATGAAAAATAAAAATCGCCACTACCTCTAAGCACGCGGCAAGCTGAAGAAAATGCTTTACTCAAGTCCGGAACCCATTGATATGCGCAATTTGAAACAATAAGATCAAAAAATCCATCTTTAAATGGCAACGTTTGAGCATCAGCCCGAAGGACGTAATCAATATTTTTTCCTTGTGCCTGCGAAATCATTCCTGGAGCAAAATCAATTCCAAATAATCGTGCCTCTGGAAATTTTACCCCAATCTTTTCTGTAAGCCACCCTGTCCCCATGCCAATGTCTAAAATAAAAGAATACAAATTATCGTTAGAAATCCGATTAATCAGATCTAAGCCAATTCGTTTTTGTAAATCCGAAGACGCTTCATAACAATTTGAAGCTTTAGAAAAACATGGTTGAGGTCTATCTTTTTTTAGAATATTCATTGTTACGCTTTTAAGAATTTCTCAACTTTTTCGTTAAACTCCTCAGACTTTATCAGGAATGGAAAATGTCCACACTCTTCCATAAAATCAACTATAGCGTTAGGCACAATATCCTTAACAAATTCCAAAGAACTCTCCGAGCAGATATAATCTTTTCTTCCGGCTAAAAAAAAGATTGGAATACCGACAGTCTCTGCAAACTCTGTCAGATCTCCTTCCCTTAACATATCCAAAAAACTTTCGAGAGCTTGTCTTTCTGGTGCTTTTTCCTGTTTTCGAAACTGATGAATCCATTTGAACTTCTCACTCTCTCGCTCTTGAAGCGTAAACAAGGAGCGAAAAAAAATATCGAGAATACCTGGGTATCTTGCCTGAAGCTGTTGCTTCAATTTATTCATCTCAAATTCTGTCAATCCCAAAGGACGTTGCTGTGTTTTTAAAAACTTTGGGAGCGATCCAATCATTGCCAACTTCTCGACTCGCCCTGGAAACAGTTGCGCTATTTTAAGGCCAATAAATCCGCCCATAGAGCTTCCAACAATGCTAAATGTTTTCACGCCAATTTCATCAGCAATACCCTTGATTCCAGCAGCGACTTCATCAAACGTCATTGGTTTCCAATTTGTTTTTCCATGTCCTGGCAAATCCACAAGAACAACTTTATGATTCTGAAAAAAGTATCTTGCCTGCTGACTAAAAACTTGCATGCTTGCAGCCCAACCATGAATAAAGAAAATACAACTTCCTTTTCCCAACACATTATAATGCCAACGAATATCATCTGTTGTTACAAGATAAGACATAATTCTTTTCCTATTCTTTGAAATTCCTCAACGACAAAATCAATGTCTTCTTTTGTATGCGTTGCCATAACCGTTAAACGTAACCGTGCTGTCCCTGATGGAACAGCGGGAGGTCGAATGGCTTGAACAAAAATTCCTACATCAAAAAGTTTTTTAGAGAATTCAATCGCCACAAGCTCTTCTTTAACAACAACAGGAATAATTGGCGTGCAAGAATCAAGTATGTCAAACCCCATCTGCTTTAACGCATTTCTCATTCGATCACCATTAGCCAAAACTTCACAACGTCTCCTTGACTCAGATTGAATAATCTCAATAGCCTTAATTGAAGCTGCTGCAACCGAAGGTGGCATTGCTGTTGTATAAATAAAGCTACGCGCCTTATTAATAAAAAATTGTATCATTTCTTTTGTGCCACAGCAATACGCTCCAAAAGAACCTGCGGCTTTACTCAATGTCCCCATCTGAATATCAATTTCTTTTTCAACGCCAAAATATTCAGCCAACCCTTTTCCATTCTTTCCCAAAACACCAAAACTATGTGCTTCATCAATCATAACCAGCGCATTATATTTTTTTGCTAAAGAAACAATTTTATCTAAAGGTGCAATATCTCCGTCCATACTAAAAACACTATCCGTCACAATAAGCTTTTTCTTATACCCTTGTGCCTCTTTGAGCATTTTTTCAAGAACATCCATGTCTCGGTGAGGATAGCGCGTAAAAGTCGCTCGACTTAAAATAATGCCATCAACAATAGATGCATGATTAAGACGATCCGAAAAAACAATATCGTCTCTCGTGCACACACTAGAAATAATTCCAATATTGGCCATGTATCCTGTGCTAAAAACAAGACAATCTTCGCTTCCCTTAAACTGTGCAATCTTTTTCTCAAGCTGCCTATGCGCATCAAGATTACCGCAAACCAGACGCGATGCACCCGACCCAAAACCCTGAGTTTTCAAAGAATCTTCTGCGGCTTTTGACAAACGAACATCATCAGCTAGCCCTAAATAATTATTTGAACAAAAATTTAAGACATCTTTTCCATCGACAAAGATTCGCCTAGACTGTTTTCCAGATACATCTCTAAGAGATCGCTTTAATCCTTTTTCATCTATATTTTTAAGTGTCTGGTTAATAAAATCTACGCTCATCTTTTTAACGCAGGTGAACAACTTCACCCGATGTCCTTTTAATTATTGTCTTGTCCTCTTTTTCAATCAATAAAGCCCCTTGAGAATCTACGTCAATTGCTCGTCCTTCGATAACGCCGGACGGCTGAATGATTTTAACATTCTTGCCCAATGTCTCGGAAAGCTCTCTCCACTGATCAAAAATAGGTTCAAATCCTTGATCTTGAAAAATCAAATAATAACGTTCGATTTCCCTTAAAATTTCTTGTAACAATTTTACGCGCGATATCTTTTTTCCCGATTGGTCAAAAAGAGATGTCGCTTCTTTTGGCAAAAAACGCTTTGATTCGTTAACATTAACACCTATTCCAACAATAACAAAATTGATTCGATCGACTTCTCCGTTAAGCTCTGTCAAAATACCTGAAACTTTCTTCTGATTAGAAACAAGATCATTGGGCCATTTTATTTTGACTGAAACATCAGACACAATCTTAATAGCTTTAGACACAGCCACAGACAAAAGAAGCGTTAAGCCTGAAATTTCCTGCAACAATACTTTTGGACGCAAAACAATCGAAAAATACAAGCCTTTTCCCTTAGAAGAAGACCATTGCCTGCCAAGTCGGCCACGCCCTTTTGCTTGAGTTTCAGCGCAAACCACCAGCCCTTCAGGAACACCATCAAAAGCTTTTTGAGACGCGATATCCATAGTTGATCCTATTTGATCGTAACAAATAATCTCACAACCCATTATCTTGGTCCGAAGCTCTAATTTAATAACATCCGGTAAAAGTTTATCGGGGCAAGACACAAGACGATATCCTCGGTGTGAAACAGCATCAATCTTATAGCCTTCCTCTCTTAAATGCTTAACATGCTTCCAGACAGCACTTCGGCTTAAAGATAAAGACTTGCTGATTTCTTCTCCGGAAAGAAATCCCTGTGTGGTTCTTAAAAATTGGATGATTTTTTCTTTCATATAAAGCTCTTTTAAAGAAATTATTTTACAATCATTACTTTTTATTGTCAACCTTGAAATCTGCAACGGTTGACAATCATAAAGATAGGTTCGTTGACAAAATATAAGACAAATGCTATATTGGGAAACATCTTAGAAAAGAATCTGGGGCTGTAGCTCAGCTGGGAGAGTACTTGCATGGCATGCAAGGGGTCGAGGGTTCAAATCCCTCCAGCTCCACCAGATACATATAAGATCATTGCTGGAGTGGCGGAACTGGTATACGCGCTGGTCTCAAAAACCAGTGTCTTCGCGGGCATGAGGGTTCGACTCCCTCCTCCAGCACCATTTATCTTCATAAGATAAAAATAAAATCCCGCTTTTCCAAAATTTTAGTTAAATCTGAAAAATATCAATAAAATCTTTAAATTTAATTCTTGGGTAGGAAAATTGTCCCTTTAATCGTAAGCCAACCGGCACTTCTTTGATTAAAAGATTCTTTTGAAAACCAACCGCATACATCTCCGGGAAAATAACCTTTTCTTTTGCCTTTAAATCCAAATCTAAAACTTTTTCTCTGCGTAAAAATACCATCGCAGACTCGACGTCTTTAATATTATGTTTTAAGAAAAGTGAACATAAAAATCGATAGATTGCAAATATCGCACTCAGTTTTGCATTCTTTGATGTATCAGAATTTACAAAACGAGACGCGACCACAATATCCAAATCTTTAATCTTAGCTAAAATGGCGGAGAAATTATTAAGATCAAGAGGTAAACCTGCGTCTAAATAAACAACAATAGTTCCCCTAGATTCATTAAGAAGATCTCGAAAAGATTTACCAAATCCTTCATGCCTTCTGTGAAAAATACCTTTAATAATAAATCGACGAAAAACAATGTCTTTTATCATTTCAGTGCTTCCGTCGCTGCTGGCATCATCGCAAAGAAAAATCTCACATTCCAAGCTTACATTCTTGGTGACATGTTCAAGCGCATCGCACAAATACACAATATCTTTTTTTTGATTATAAATAGGGATAATAAAGGAAAGGTCCATACAAATTGATTTGATCAAGCTGCTTCAAACTGATCAATGATTCCTTTTTCACATTTCAATTGTTGTTTTTTAGCAACATCAAAAATGTAATCTGATGTCAAAATAGCGTCATCGGGAGACATGTCCAAAAGCATCAAACCTGTGGCATAATACATTTTTTGACTCTCTGGAACATATTTGCATTCTTTCTGCCAGATAACTTTAGCTAAAGCAAAAATAGGACTTTTTTCTTTCGTAATAAAAAACTTGATGCTCAGCTCTTCCCCGATTTCAATAGGAGCTCTGCCAATCACTTGAGCGCCAATAGAGCTAACGTCTGCAGTATACGCCTCCCCTTTGATAGACGAATTTCTTACGGATTCATAAAAAATCTTAATTGATGTTTGGACACGAAAAAGTTTTCGATGCTCAATTGTTCCCATTTCAAAACTCCATTCTTAAAACTTAAATTTCCTTAATTGAAAGGTATTATACCCCAAAATTAAAACGAACCAAAACAAAAAACATTTCTTATTGATATTTTTAACAAAATTGTCTTTTCCCGTTAATTGGACTATACTATTATATATAACCCATGGAGGAAACATGAAAAAATTATTTCTTACTCTTTTTCTTATCTCAACACTATTTATTTGTCACTTTTCTTACGCTCAAAACTTAAAAACGATTGAATTAAAGGATGGATCCCAAATCAAAGGCAACGTTTTAAGTTTAAACAATGGTATCTATTCTGTTGAGACCTCTTTTGGAGCAATCCAAGTCGAAGAAAAAAATATCCTCAATATTTCATCAGAAAACTCTTTTCCTCAAGCACAATCCCAAAAAATAGGAAAAGACCAGATGATGGAATATCAACAGCAACTTCTGGGAGACCCTCAAGTCCTATCCGGAATTCAAACGATTGCTCAAGATCCAGAAATTCAAGCAGCATTCTCAGATCCAGAATTTGCCCAAGCGATTATGGCTCAAGACTTGCAAAAACTTCAAAACAGTCCAAAATTTAAGGATCTTCTTAAAAATCCTAAGATGCAAAAGCTAATCAACTCAGCTGGCCAAGCCATTGGACAACCTGTTTCTTTTTAACTTTTTCCCATATTCACATAACGAAGCTGACCACACGCAGCAGAGATATCTTCTCCTCTTGGCTTGCGCGTCGTCACAGGAATTCTTTTGTCTTCTAAAACTTTCTTGAAACGAAAAACATCGTCGCGACCAACTGCAGAATATCCAACAATATCAATTTGATTGTAAGCGATCAGGTTAACCTTGCACAGCATTCCCTTTAAAAGACTGGCTAAATTTTCAGCATCTTGACGACTTGCATTTAAATTCTTTATCAATATGTATTCGAAGGTAATCTGACGTTTTGTTTCTTGAGAATACTCTCGACATGTCTTTAAAAGTTTTTCTAAAGGATACTTCTTATTCACAGGCATCAGCCTGTTTCGAAGCCTATTATCTGAAGCATGCAAAGATATCGCAAGTTCTATTTGCATGCCTTCTTGTGAAAACTTCATTATTTCTGGAATCAAGCCGCACGTAGAAACCGTAATCCGTCGAGCTGCAATACCGAAACCCCTAGGGTCATTGATAATTCTTATTGCTTTTAACACATTGTCATAATTATCAAACGGTTCGCCCATCACTGCGGTCAGCATGACTCTCCTGTTCCTCTGAGAAAAAAGAACTTGCTTTAAAATTCATCTCCCCGAGAAAGGTGTCGAAAGGCTCATAAACTACCAGCTCCACAATCCTCCGGTCTTTCACAACAATGCGTTTAAAAATCAATTGTAAAAACTCTTTGGTCAACATTAAGTCCATCTTATCACATGTTCGCTTAAACTCACTCACGACCTTTTTAAGACGAAGCTCATATTCCTCTGACCTTTCTTTCTCAATTGTTTTCATATCAAGCTTAGCTAAATCGGAGTTAATTCGCTGTTCTTCAGCTCGAACATCGATGCTTTCATTCTTATAAACTTCGTATGTCATGCAGCCTTCCGAATGAGAGCGCCAAAGCTGCTTCTGCTTCTTAAGATTTTTTCTCAATTTATCCTTCAGGTTCTTGGCTTCTACCTCCAAATCCGTATTGTTTGAATACTCATTAAACCTAGTTAATCCTTCAACTCTCGCATTCTGCAATTTAGGATGTTCAACAATCATCCGAATAATGGCAAAAATTTGAGGCTCAATATATTCCGCTTTAAATGAAGAATTCTTGCAATCGATGTCATGCTCAACTTTACCACAACACCGATAGTATCTTTTTTTCTCTTTAGTTTTACGACTAGAAAGCTGACTTGCTCCCCGAAAACGGTGATTGCATTTACCGCAATATAACAACCCTGTTAATGGATACCCGGCGTTACGATTTCTATGTAGCTGCCCTCTTCTATTCGCAGCCAATTTTTTCTGAACAAAATCATAATCCTCCTCGGAAATCAAAGCTTCATGTTTACCTTCAAAAATAAGTATATTAGCTGGGTCATTCTTAATAACCTTACGCTTTCCAGTTTTCTTGCGTTCGACCTCATCAAACGTATAGCGAGCCCATTCAATTTTTCCTAAGTAAATCTTGTTCTTAAGAATGTCACACACCAAAGACGGATAAAACTTCCCTCCGCACCTTGTCTTATAACCATGCTCATAAAAATATCCAGCGATACACGTAATGCTTTTATTTTCTAAATACATTTTGTAAATCCGCTGGACCAACTTTGCCTCCTCTTTATGAATCTCCAGCATTTTTTTCTCTTTATTATATTGGTATCCATAAGGCGGCTTTCCACCTTGCCAATTACCCTTCTCCGCACTTTTGCGCATACCGGGTAACACACGTTCAACAATGCGATTACGCTCAAATTCTGCGAAGCTACCTAACTGCTGAAACATCAACTTTCCGGAAGAAGTGGTTGTGTCAAAAGGCTCTGTCACTGACTTAAACGCAATATTGTAAGAATCCAAATCATCTACGAGATTCAATAAATCTTTTAATTTTCTAGAAAATCTATCCGTCTTGTACACCAAAACCATGTCAAACTTACTCAACTTTGCATCGGCAAATAATTGATTCAATGCCGGACGATTAATTGAATAGCCGGACTTATCGTCCGAATAAATTTTAACAACTTCCCAACCACTATTTTCAGCAAACTTTTTGAGGTTTTCTTCTTGCACTTCAAGAGAATATCCCTCTTGAGCTTGCTCATCAGTTGACACTCTAAGATAACATGCACATTTCATAATAATTCTCTTGGGTCAAAGCCCGCCTCCTTTATAAAAATCATTATACTGGAATTAGGCCCTGACTCAAGTTTCTCCTTTCCGCTTATAGGTTTATGATAATTCTTGTAATGTTTTCAAATCGGCCTGTAAAAGAATCTTCAAAACACAGTTTAATCTCTTTTCATTCTCGGCCTTTCTAGTTTTCTCTGGCGACCTAATAATTCTTATCGCCTCTTTATCAATGGGTATAAGACCCTGTTTCCCTCTATTACGAGAGAGCCCGTTGCGCTTTGGCATTTAGGGCCTACCTCGTCTTTAATCCTTTCATCGTAAACCTCCTTTGTTTTTCATAATTATTTATTTACCTCGGTAACGAGAATTAATTTTAAAATAATCAAAATGCTCAAGAGTCTTTTTTTGAAATTTCTCAGTTAAGTAAGGAATAACATGCTCGTGAACTTTTTTGATTTTACTCTGTCCTATAGGAGACCATCGTCTTTCTAGTTTTTGCATCTGTTTTTCGCTTAATGAAAACCGATTAAACAATGCGTGGATATGTGTTCCTCTGCGAAATTTGTTTTTTTCAAAGAAAACCATACAATAGAAAAACATATCAAAAAATTTATCCTCTGGACTATTTAAATTCTTAAAGAACTTCTTAAACACTCTTGAAGCTTTTTCAGAACTACATTCCCATCTAAAACTCAAGCTGACCCATGTATCCCACTTATGCATCTTTAAAAACTCTTGTAAATTACTTGTATCATTCATTCTTATTTTCCTCCTTAATAACTTACTAATATCATTCTGCGAATATAGAACTTCCTTAAAACAATTTATATCACACAAAATTTAATTTATTGTCGCTCTACTGCAATCAGGGAAAGGCCGTGAAGCAGAGAAATCAACGAATATCAACGTTTATACATCATTCTTCAAATTTTCGTATCAAGACTGATTCTTCGTAATAAATCTTAAAACCTGTTCTGGGTCAAAGCGAAGATACTTACCAACCCTGATATGAGGCAATGCCTTCTTTCCCTGTCTCGGTCTAACATTCTGATAAACCCAGCTTACCGAGACGTTAAGAAGCTGTGCAATTGCCTGAACATCAACTAACCTTAATTCATTCATTTCGATTCCTCCTTTCTGAAACTTCTAATTTACCTTTTTTCTTCAATATAGGATTAAACGGAATAATACGATGCGCTAACTTCTTTTGCATTTTTTTAATCCATTTACCGTTTTTGTGCGGCCTACGCTTAAACACTCCCAGTGCGATTATCTGGGGTAAATATCGCTGATTGACATCAAAGATATACAATCTATCATCTGTGCTGTCTTCATTTAAAATCACTGCTGATTTTCGCAACTGAACAGCTTTTGAGTGCAAAGAAATTATGACTCTCAAGACATTTTTTGAGTATCGGAAAACCTCTCCGTATTTAAGCAATAAAAACACATCTCCTAGCTCATCTTTGTAAAGCAACTGTTTTTCCCTGCGCGTTATCAAATCAATCATAAAAAACTACCTCCTTTTTTTAAAAATCTGTTTATCATTTTTGTTATCATTAGAGAACAATGCTCATCATGCATCTCTACCATTAAATACAGATAACTCTAAAAAGAAAAATGCTTTTAGGACAGAATTCTTAAGTTTTCTTCAAATTTAAAATCTTTAATCTTCTAGAATGTTGAAAATTTTTCCCGGATTTCTTTTGAATTATTTTTGGATTATTTTTTAGATAAAAATTAGGAAGGTCATGAATTGAAGGAACCCCTGACCTAGCCCCCGAAAGTTGATCCACTTTTTATGATAGAATAACGATGTCAGAAAGGGGTTCAAAATGGGGAAAAGATTCAAGGCCGAAGAAATCGTCATGAAATTACGTGAAATAGAATTATCG
>JAVCCC010000050.1 GCA_030765785.1 Candidatus Aceula lacicola
GTCAATGGATCATAATCTAAAACAGCTTTGATCGCATCTACACCTGAAACTTTAGAAAGATCAGGAGCGATCTTTCCTAATGGGCCAGTTGATGAATTACTTGGTCCATCACCAATAATTAATCCATTACCATAATAAAGAACTTGGCGACCGATTGTTACAGTCAATGGAGAATAAAGCATTTCTCTCATTTCAACGTAAGCAAGATCAATATCAATATTGCTATTTCCATTATCGATACTAACAGTATCGCCGTTTGAATCAGTAAGAGTTCTTGAATCTCCACCCCATACTCTTTCGTTAAGAAGACGAACAACTACAGAAACGTTATCTGTAAGATCTGCATCAACTCTTAAACGAAGAGCTGAAATAACATCATTTTCTTTTGCATCTTGTGCACCTTCACCAAAATCAAAACCATTACGAACAACCCAAGAATTTTCTAGGTCACCGCTGACTTTGATATTTTGTACGCTAGCAAATGCCGGCATAGCTAATAAAGCTACGATCAACACAGCTAATAAAATACCTTTTTTCATTGATAATCCTCCTTAAAGAATTTTTTGTTTTGTACCAGCCATTTATATTTTTTCTAGTCGTTTATATAACTTCTAGGTGATATGCAGTAAAATCCCAGTTAGCGATGAACCTAACAACTTGTTTTTATCCTCCCCTCCTTTCCTTGTTATTATTAGTGTCATCTTTGGGTTCAGTGTAAGTTTATCTTTCCATAGATAATGCGCAGTGTCAAGTTTTTTTAAAACTTTTTAATATCTCTCTTCTAGAACTTGTATCATGCTGCAAATAAAGCAATTAGGATAATTGTAAAAGAACAAAAAACTGTATAAAATCCATCTAAATTTGGTGCGCCCGGGAGGATTTACCCCTTTGGGGCACAGGCGAACCTTATGCTTCGCATAAGGTTCTAAAATGTTAAGTGCGCCCGGGAGGATTCGAACCTCCCACGCCGGCCTTAGGAGAGCCGCGCTCTATCCATCTGAGCTACGGGCGCATAAATGAGTACATAATTTGCGAAATATCATTGAGCCAAATTATTTGTACGAATTTATCCAGCGAAGTCGTGCTCGCTGGATACCTCTAAATTTCAATCAAAAATTTATAAGAACAATTGTACCGCTGTGCCACGTTCAAGCAATCATGGTGCGTGCGCATAAATGAGGCCTCAACTTATGGAGTCAAAGACGACATAAGTTGTTTGGCCGAATTAATCCCGCGGCATCTATGCCGAGGGAATCCTCTATTCTCGATACTTCTCAATTTCCTTTAAATATCTTTGCGAAGGCTCATGCCCTAAATTTTGTGCTCGATCAAGAAAAACAATCGCTTCACCAAACTCTTTTTGATAAAACAAAAGCGTCGAAAGATTAACAAGAGCATCTATATGATTTGGATTAGCATCAACTGCTTTTCGATAAAACTCAATGGCCTTATCCGCATCCATATTCTTTATATAAATATTCCCGATATTATAATATGCATCTGAATAAACATCGTCAAGCTCGATCGCTTTTTGATAATAAAAAATTGCCTTTTTATCCTCGCCAATATTCTCGTACACATATCCAAGATTAAAATATGCCTTTGAATTCTTATCGTCGATCTCAAGTGTTTTATCGTAACACTCGATCGCTTTTAAAGAATTCCCATTTTGATTATATGCAACTCCTAAGTTAAAGAATGCTTTTTTATTTTCTGGATCTATTTTTAGAATCTTTTCAAAAATATTAATCGCTTCTTTAGATTTTTCTTGCTGCAAATAAACATTGCCTAAAGCGAGAAGGGTTCGAGGAGCATCTTTTCTTCCCAGCGCTTTTTTGTAAGCAACCTCGGCAGATGCAAAGTCTCGAATATCCTCATAAACATTTGCGGTATTTTCATAATCAGCGTCTCCAAACATCCTCTCTAGCGTCAAATCTCTAAAAAGAACGAGTGCCTGCTCTCTTGCCTTTTCATATTTCTTTGCGTCTTTCCCATTCTTTCTTTTCTCCTCGATCGCAAGATTATATTCATCAATAATCGAGGCATAGACCCATCGCACTGTTGGCTGAAAATACAAAGTTTTCCAATAATTATCGATAGCCTTATCATCCTCCCCTAAAGTTCGATAAAGCCGAGCTAAATAAAAATATGTCCTCATAAAATCTGGAAAAGACGATATCGTTTCTTTATATAATTCAATCGCTTGATCATGAAGTCCAAGGTGAGCAGAGAAGACGCCTAAATTAAAAATCGGCTCTGGGATATAGGGCTCCAGCTCAGAAGCTCTCTTTAACAAAACAAAGACCTTCTCAGCGGAGTTCTCAATCTGATCCAAATTCTTTAATTTTTCATCAAACCTTTCAATTTCAATATTATCAAGAAACCCGCCTGTCTTCTTTTTATACTCTTTAAGGTCCGTCCAAAAAACACTTTCTCCAACTTGCTCTACAATAGCAGTTGCCAAATTATTTAAAATGACGGGGTTATCCGGATTATTTTGGGATTGGTATGTCCATAAAGAAACGCCAGAGTTCCAGACCTTGCAAGACTGAAACGTCTTAAAAGACATCAAAACAATCAAAACGATCAAGGCAAAAGCACCAATGATCTTTAATGTTTTCGTTAAAAGATTTTTTCGAATTGCCAAAAATCGATCTATGCAAAACCCAATAACAAAAGAAAATCCTAAAGACGGTAAATACATAAAACGATCCGCAACAACATTAGTGTCAAATCCAGAATCAAATCGCATCAAGAAAAAAATTGATAAGAAATAAAAAGCAAATGAAAACAAGAGCCAACGATAACGCCTAAAGAAACATAAAATAGACGAAACTCCAAAGAAAATAATAAAAGAAAAACTGTAAGCAAAATTCTTCAAGACAATAGGCTGTGGCACTTTATAAAGTGCCACCAAGATTCCTGGATAAATAAATTTCTTTAAATAAAAAGTTAACGTCCAAAACCACAGCAAAACACCCTCATAAAAACTCGATTCCGGAATGCGCGCATATCCAGTATACGTAATAAAAGAGATGCCAATCGCGATAATAAAGAAAGGAATTTTTTCAAGAAGAGCTTTTTTTGTAATTTTCTTAGTATAAAACCAATCGCACAAAAGCAAAATCAAAGGAAGACTTAAAGCCATGGCTTTTGCTAAAATACTCAAAAGTCCAAAGCCAATGGCAAAGAAATAAAACTTTCTTTTTTTACTTGTTAGATACTTCCAATATACATTTAACGCAAGCATATAAAAAAACGCGTACAAAACATCTTTTCTCTCGGCAATCCATGCCACAGACTCAACCCTCGTCGGATGTATAGCAAAGATAGTGGCAACAATTCCTGATGCAACAATTGAAATTCCAATTTTACGTGCAAAAATAAAAACTAAAATTGAAACAAGTAAATGCAAAATGATATTGTTAAAATGATAAAGAAATGGATTCTCTCTTGCAAAGATATACTCAACAGCAAACGAAAGTGTCGTCAAAGGATGATACGTGCCATTGACTTTTTGCGTAAAGATGTTTTTCATCCCCTGCATAACACCGTCTAATGGAATTGTTTTAATTGCAAGATTGGCAAATAAATGATTGTCGTCATCCCAGTTCACTTTTCCGGCATTAAAGCAAGGAGAAAACGTCAAAATAACTAAAAAAGAAAGGATTACATAGGTAAGGATAACTTGATTTTTTTTATCTGGAAAGAAAGATTTCTGCATAAAAGAGGAAAAGCTTTAACGCCTAAAATCGATTAATATTCGATTAACGCGCAAATAGGAAATTTCTTTAATTTATCTCGGCCTTTTAAAAACTTAAGCTCAATTAAAAACGCAATACCTACAATGGAGGCTTTAAATCCTTTAAGAAGCTGTGTCGTGGCCTTAACGGTTCCACCAGTTGCTAAAAGATCATCAACAATCAAAACCTTTGCATTCTTTTTTATCGCATCGCTATGAATTTCAAGAGTGTCTGTTCCGTACTCAAGATCATACGTCACACTCTTTGTTTTTGATGGAAGCTTCCCCTTCTTTCGAACAGGAACAAATCCAGCTTGAAGTTTATAGGCAAGAGCTGCACCAAAAATAAAGCCTCTCGCTTCAACCGAAACAACATAATCAATTTTTTTGCCCTTAAACTTCTTAGCCAACGCATCAATAGATTTCTTAAATGCGATTTTGTCATTCAAAAGCGTTGTGATGTCTTTAAAAATAATCCCTTTTTTAGGAAAATCTGGAATGTCGCGAATGTAATCTTGTAGTTTCTTGTCCATGGATCCTTTTTTTTAATTTTAAACTTTTGGTTGTGCGGTCGTTTCTCTTTCGATAAATCTCGTCGGCAAAAGTACTTGAATCGGAACACCAGCGCTGCCTTCACAAATTTGATTCAACTTCTCAAGACCAAGTCTCCCCATTTCCTTTAAAGGCTGAGCAACAGTTGTTAATTTAACGGCACTATGAATATTAATCGGATTATCATCAAAGCCAATCACAGAGACTTCCTGAGGAATTCTTAATCCCCTTGTTTTAGCTTCATACATTACCTCCAACGCCATAACATCAGAACAAGCAAAGATAGCGGTTGGTCGATGTGTTGCATCAAACAACTCCTGTGCCGCTTTGCGAGATGGAGTCCTTAAAAATTCTCCATACTTAATAAATTCATCTTTAAAATCAAGGCCATGCTTTTCAAGAGCCTCTTTGTACCCATCTAAGCGAAGTCGCCCTGCTTGCGTTCTCAAATCGCCGCAAACAATGGCAATGTCCTTGTGTCCTAAGTTGATCAAGTGCTCAACAGAATCAAAAGCAGCTCTCTGGTTATCAACCGCAATACTATTAATCGGTTCTTTAAAAATATTATTTAAAACAATATATGGGACGCCTGTGGCAATAACTTCTTGTAACGTTTCTACATCGTTATCAATATCGGCAAAGATGATGCCATCAATATAATTTCGATCCACTGTCTTTCCGCTTAGCCAATCTTGGTGATCATAACGCTCGGTGATGTGCATCAAGACATCGACTTTTAGTCGACTTGCCGTAAGTCCGATGCCTTTAACAATTTCTTCAGCATAAAAAGAATGATCCAAATCTTCAAAACGTGGGATAATCAAAGCAAATGTTTTTGTCGCCGATGCATTCATTATTCTGATTCCTCCCGAAGTCCGTTTTCTTGTTTTTTAAAAATCTCACGCAATTTCTTTATCGCTCCAACTTCCACCTGACGAACACGCTCTCGCGAAACGCCAAGTTTCTTTGCAATCTCAGCTAAAGTGCGTTTTTCACCATCTGTGATTCCAAAACGCATATCTAAAACTTCACGCTCTCTATCAGCCATCATGCTTAAAAGATCCAACGTGCGCTCTTTGTTTAAAAAACCTTCGAGCTCTTCGTGCGGAGCTTCTAATGTTGTATCCTGAACAATATCTTTAAATTGTCCTTCGCCTTCTTCTCCGATCGGAGCGTCCAAGCTCGACATCTTAGCAACGCACTGACGAAGTTCGCGAACACGATCAACACCGACTTGCATTTTCTTTGCAATTTCGGCAACGCGTGGCTTTCGCTTTAATTTATGCGTCAAGTGTTCAACAGCTTTTTTATGTTTCGTAAGCTCTTCATTCATATATACAGGAATGCGAATCATTTTTCCCTGATCAACAATAGAGCGAGAAACGCTTTGCTTAATCCACCAAGCCGCATACGTTGAAAAACGGAATCCCCTTTCAGGATCAAATTTATCGACGGCACGCATCAGCCCGATGTTGCCCTCTTCAATTAAATCACTTAAAGGAATTCCAAGATTCATGTATCGCTTAGCAATGCTAATAACAAGGCGCAAGTTCGACTTGATCATCTGATCTCGTGCTTGACGATCTCCCTTTTGAATTCTTCGAGCAAGACTCACTTCTTCTTCCGGCTTTAAAAGAGGAATATGTCGAACGTCTTTAAAATATGCGCGTATAGGATCCAATACTAGCCCCTTTGGTTATTTTTTCTTAGCTTCAATTGCCGCTTGTCCTGCTGCTAATCTTGCAATAGGAACACGGTATGGTGAACAGCTTACATAATTTAATCCTGCTCTAACAAAAAACTTAACACTCTCTGGATCACCGCCATGCTCGCCACAAACACCACACTTTAAATTCTTACGCGTTGATCGACCGCGCTTGACAGCTATCTTAACAAGCTCTCCTACGCCTTCTTGATCGATAGAAGCAAACGGATCGTCTCTAAGAATTTTCTTATCAATATACTCAGGCAAGAAAGTTGCAACGTCATCTCGACTGTATCCAAATGTCATCTGCGTTAAATCATTTGTTCCGAATGAATAAAATTCAGCTTTTTCAGCAACTTTATCAGCAACAAGCGTAGCCCTTGGAATTTCCATCATCGTTCCAACAAGATAGTTGACTCTTTTACCCTTTGCCTTGATAACCTCTTCAGCAGTTTTGCGAACGATCTCTTCTAGCATATCATACTCTGTTTTTGTTCCAATCAAAGGAATCATAATCTCAGGAAGAATCTTGACCTTTTTCTTAGCCATGTTGCATGCCGCTTCCATAATCGCTGTTACTTGCATCTTGCAAATCTCAGGATAAGTAATCGACAATCGACATCCACGATGGCCAAGCATAGGATTCATTTCATGAAGAGAATCAACCTTAGCTTTAACAACTGCTGGCGTTATCTTTAAACGTTTTGCCATCTCTGCTTGTCCTTTAGCCTCATGTGGCAAGAACTCATGCAAAGGTGGGTCTAAAAGACGCACGGTAACTGGTAGTCCATCCATCGCTTTGAAAATACCTTCAAAATCTTTTCTTTGATATGGAAGAAGTTTCTTTAAGGCTTTTTCTCGACCAGCTAAATCATCAGCCAAAATCATTTCTCGAATTGCCCAAATGCGATCGCCTTCAAAAAACATATGCTCTGTTCGGCAAAGGCCAATACCTTCTGCGCCAAATGCGCGTGCGTTTTGAGCATCTTTTGGAGAATCAGCATTCGTGCGAACATTAATCTCGCGTGCTTTATCTGCCCACTTCATAACTTCCAAGAAAATTTGGCAAATTGGATGTTTTAAGGCCTTTTTGTTTCCATCAATAATCCCAGAAACAACTGGCGAAGAAGATGTCTCCACATGTCCTAAAACAATCTCTCCTGTTGATCCATCAATAGAAACTTCTTCTCCTTCTTTTAAAACTTTTCCGCCCACTTTAATTGTTTTTGCTTTGTAGTCAATATCCAAAGCCGCACAACCAACAACGCAACACTTGCCCCATCCTCGAGCAACAACAGCCGCGTGAGAAGTCATTCCACCTGTTGATGTCAAAATTGCTTGAGCAGCCCACATACCAGAAACATCTTCTGGAGAAGTTTCCTTTCGAGCCAAAATAACTCTCTTTCCTTTTTCTGCCCACTTCACAGCTTCATCAGCTGTAAAAACAATTTGTCCGTTAGCAGCTCCAGGACCAGCTGGCAAACCTTTTGCTAAAACACGCTTTGCAACAATAGCTGCTATTTTTGCCTTTGGATCAAGAATCGGGAAAAGAAGTTGATTCAAATGATCACCTTCAATTCTCATCAAACCTTCTTGTTCCTTAATTAACTTTTCTTTAACCATGTCAACGGCGACCTTAACAGCTGCAAGACCAGTTCTTTTTCCAGTTCTCGTCTGAAGCATGTACAGCTTGCCTTCTTGAATCGTAAACTCAACATCCTGCATGTCTCTATAATGTCGTTCGAGCTTCAAACGAATATCGTTAAGCTCTTTGTAAATCTTTGGCATTTTCTTTTTCAATGTTGAAATTGGATCAGGCGTACGAATACCAGCAACAACGTCTTCCCCTTGAGCATTAATAAGATATTCACCAAAGAACTCATCTGTTCCGTCGGCAGGATTACGAGTAAACGCAACACCTGTCCCAGAATTATCACCCATATTTCCATAAACCATAGACTGAACATTAACCGCTGTTCCTTTAAGTCCAAAAAGTTTATTGATTTTTCGATACATAACAGCTCTTGGAATATTCCAAGATCCTAAAACAGCATCAATCGCATAAGAAAGCTGTTCTCTCGCGCTCGTCGGGAAATTCTTTCCAACACTCTTTTTATATACAACTTTATAAACCGCTACAACTTCTTTTAACTCTTCCGTTGTTAGCTCTGTATCGAGTTTTCTTTTATATTTTTTCTTAATACGCGTTAGCTCGTGCTCAAAATGCTCATGATCAACACCCATGCAAACATCACCAAACATATTAATAAAACGTCGGTAAGAATCCCACGCCATGCGCTCGTTCTTTGTCTTTTTAGCAAGGCCAATAACCGCATCATCATTAATACCAAGATTCAAAACCGTGTTCATCATGCCAGGCATAGAAACCGCAGCGCCACTACGAACAGAAACCAAAAGAGGATTATCTCTATCTCCAAATTTTGCACCCATAACTTTTTCGATCTTAGCAATATTTGCATCAATTTCTTTATCTAACCCTGCTGGCTTTTTATTCTTATTCTTATCGTAATATGCACAAACTTCTGTCGTAATTGTAAAACCTGCTGGTACTGGAACGCCGATGCTTGACATTTCTGCTAAGTTAGCACCTTTACCGCCTAAAAGCTCCTTCATTGAAGCTTTACCTTCTGCTTTTCCACCACCAAAAAAATAAACATATTTACTTATTTTACCTGCCATCTTCAACAAACCTACCCTTCTTTTAAATGAGGCCCAAACTTACGGAATAAAATGAACGTAAGCTTGCAGGCCGAATTTATCCAGCAAAGCTGGATAAATCTTCGTTGATCCCGACATTCGCGCTAGCGAAGCGTCAGAACTTACCTTAATGGTTTAATAATTTATTTGATAAATATTCCTTCAAACTATCCACGGAAATGCGCTCTTGCGCCATCGTATCTCGGTCCCGCACCGTTACCTTCTTATCGCTTAAAGAATCTACATCAACTGTTACACAGAAAAATGTTCCCACTTCATCTTGTCGTCTATAAAGTTTCCCGATTGAAGCTGTGTCATCATATACCGACATAAAACATTTAGATAAATCTTTTTTAATCGCCTTTGCCGTTGAAACAATCTCTGAATTTTTCTTCAAAAGTGGCAATACCGCAACTTTAATCGGAGCCAACTCTGGACTAAATTTTAAAACAACACGTGTCGAACCTCTAACCTCTTCCTCGCAATAGGCGTCTACTAAAAACGCAAGTGTTGCACGATCAACGCCTCCGGAAGGTTCAATAATATATGGAAAAAATTTTGTGTTGGTGAGATTGTCTTGATACTGGAGATCTTTTCCTGAAGCCTTGGAGTGCTGCTTTAAATCAAAATCCGTTCGATTAGCAATGCCTTCAAGCTCTGACCAGCCAAACGGAAATTGATATTCAATATCCGTACATCCTTTGGCATAATGCGCTAGCTCATCTGACGCATGTTTTCTAAGACGAAGTGATTCTTTTTTGATACCTAAATCAACATACCAAGCAAAGCGTTCTTCAATCCATTGTTTATGACTCTCATCAGCTTCTTCTGGTTTTGTGAAATATTCTATCTCCATTTGTTCAAATTCTCGAGTTCTAAAAATAAAATTGCCTGGAGTAATTTCATTACGAAATGATTTTCCAATTTGAGCAATGCCAAAAGGAAGACGTTTACGCGTCGTATCAACGACATTAGAAAAATTAACAAAAATGCCTTGCGCTGTCTCAGGACGAAGATAACTCAAGCTGCTGCTGTCCTCGGCTGCTCCCAGATATGTTTTCATCATCAAATTAAATGCTCGGCCGTCTGTAAAATCGATTGCTCCACATTCGGGACATTTTTCACCAACATGATCTTTTCGAAAACGCTTCTTGCAAGATTTGCAATCCACCAAAATATCCGAGAAACCCTCAACGTGGCCAGATGCTTTCCATGCATCCGGATGCATTAAAATACCACAATCGAGACCCACTACATCATCGCGACTGTGAACAACAGACTTCCACCAGGCATTCTTGACATTTCTTTTAAGTTCAGCACCCAAAGGACCGTAATCCCAAACACTGCTTAAACCACCGTAAATTTCGGAAGACTGAAAGACAAATCCTCTGCGCTTGCACAGAGACACTATTTTTTCCATTAAGTTATCTTGAGACATTGAGCGACTATTTTATCGAAAAGTTATCCAAAAATCAAGCATTTTGATTATATATTTAATATATTTAGTATTAACTATTAAAAGAGATAGGATCAGAAACTTTTGCCTCCCCTGATTCTAAAACTTTGGCAAAAATCCCTTCTTCAGGCATAATGCAATATCCTGCGGAGTGATAAATTGAACACGGGCTGTGACATTCTTTTCCAATCTGAACAACTTCTAGGATAACTGTTTTTCCGATAAGCAAGTGAGTTCCAATAGAAATTTTTTTAAAATCAAGTCCATCAACAACCATGTTCTCTCCAAAGGCGCCATCAATTAAATCAACACCCGATTTAATCATCTTTTCAATTGAATCCTTCGACAGAAGACTAACTTGACGCGCTCCAGATCCAGCATGAGCGTCACCAACAATCCCAAAATCTTTTTTAAAAAAGACTTTATCTATTGAAGACTTTACGACGTGCTTCTTTTCGCTTAGGCATAAAGCAATAACGCACCCTTGTTTGTAATCCATACATTCTCCGAATTTTAAAGCTTTAAAAATAAACAAGCATATTGTACAGCAAAATAAAATATTGTAAAAAATCTTAAGGATTCTTATTTCAAGGCAGGATTACAACAAAGTTCTAATATTCTTCAACATCAGCTAGATTTTGTTTCGCCCGTTTTAAAATCTGCGCACTAACAACAGAAGAGTCTGCGTCCTCTTCCTTTCCTTCATAATAATCCTCCACGATCTTCTCGCGTTTGTATTTTTCTCGATTTTTCGAAGAAATGGCAGAAGTCTGAATAACCAAAAGGATAACAGCGAGAAACGCAAACCCTCCGATAAGAGAAATAAAAACTAATGTTGCTGGTAGTATATCGGCTCCCATAATCAGACGCCTCCTTTTTAAAAACAAATACTTCCTCTAATTTTAAACATGTCGTACTTGGTGCAGTTAAGACGGAAGATACTTATCTTGGTTTTTATCAAACGGTTTTGGCTTAAATGTCAACTTCTTTTTGGTCCATTTTAAAATAACAAACGAAAAAAAACGCCGCAATAGCTACAAAACCCATAATGATCGCAATCCGAATACAATGTACAGCAGCCTGACCAGGGACCTCATTGTCCGGTGTATTAATAATGCGACCATACATATCAATGATTCTCTTGTATTCTCTGGGAACGACAACTTCTAAATCCAAGCCAGTAATCGCACGATACAAAAAACTACCAAAATAACAATAAGAATACCAAACCCAATAAGAAAGAAATCCTGCCCCAGAGAAGAAACACTTTTTGATTTCTTCGCTTCTAGAGTCCTTTGAACACTTTAAACATCCTGATTTAAAGACTCGTTTTCCATTAAAACTTTCCTTAAATTTAACTTTTGTTATTATACGCCATTAAAAACATCGCGTCATCAACAAAACAAAATAAAACAAAAATCATTATTTTCCCTGAAACCCGTCGAAAATACTCTTTATTTCACTAGCCCAATCCTTCAACACTTTTTTCGTATGAGTCCATTTGCTTAACCCATCAATTTTCTTAAAACGATCACCTTTTTCGCTTTTCATAAACTCTAGGATAGTTTTATCTGTTTGGCCATCAACAAGCTCCATTTCCATTGATGCCCCGCCAATACCAATGCCAGGAAGCGTCGTGCTCCAATGAATATTTAGAATCGGCTCACTTGGCCAAACTTTAATCACGCTTCGTATATACAAAACATCTTTTGAAAAAAAAGAATCAGAAACAACATAACCACGACTAAATGCTATTTTAAGCTCATCTTGAAAATAAGTCGACAAGCGATCTATTTCATATTTATTAAGCTTTGGTTTTTCTTCAAAAATTAAAACCGGCTCAACAATAACTTTTTTGTATTTCTGGATATTTATCGACGGATCTTTATAAAAAAAAAGTCCTTCCGCGATCGGACTTTCTTTCATTAACTCATACGATGATAAAAATCCAAGCACAGCAGGCTTGTGTGTTGCACACCCTACAATAAAAATAAGAATAAAAAGAGAAATTTTCTGCTTCAAAAACATCTTGCTGGAAATTAACCTACCCCATCATATCCATGATAGGTTTATAACGCTCTTGAATTTGATTAAGCGAATTCATCATTACTTTTGAAATAAGATATGTAACAAAAAGAATTATGGCTGTTACAATGAGTTTCTTTTTTGTGTCAAACTTTGGATTAATCCAAACCAACGGCAAAATAAATGGACCAACCATTAAAAAACCAATCACCAAAGATGATGACTTAAGATACCATTTTTGACCCTCTGTTTTATTCAAGATCTCATTACAATAGCGACATTTAATCGCTTCATCCTGAATTTCTTCTGCGCAAAACGGACATTTTTTCAATTTTGGCCTCCCTTTAATTTATCTATTACTTCCTGTTTCACAGTGAAGCTATGTTCTTTATCTGGAAACTGACCAGATAAAACCTCGTTACGATAAAGCATAACAGCGCTACTAATTATAGAGCTTAAATCAAGATACTGCTTAGAAAACTTTGGCTTAAAACGATCAAAAAGTCCTAAAATATCATGGGTCACTAAAACTTGTCCATCGCAAAACAAACCTGCTCCAATGCCAATAGTCGGAATGCTTATTTTCTTTGTAATCATTTCAGCAATTTTATCAGGAATACATTCTAAAACTAAACTAAAACATCCTGCCTGCTCTAATGCCACAGCTTGATCTATCAATTTCTTTGCTGACTCAGTATCTTTACCTTGAACTTTAAACCCGCCTAACGCCTCTGCTGTTTGTGGCGTTAAACCAATGTGGCCCATCACAGGAATTTGTGCTTTTATTATTTCCTTGGCCACCTCCAAACAATGATCAAACCATTCTAATTTAATGGCATCACATCCCGCCTCGTCGATAAAACGCCTTGCATTACAAGTCGCCTGAGCAATATCAAGCTGATACGACTCAAACGGCATATCACCAACAACCAAAGCATTTTCTGCTCCACGCCGAACAGCGCTGGCGTGATAAACCATCTGATCCATGGTCATTTCTTTTGTAGACTCTAACCCTAAAACAACATTAGCAACAGAGTCTCCTACCAAAATCATATCAATGTCCGCCTGATCAATAAGCTTAGCCATTGAATAATCATAAGCCGTGAGCATTGTGATTTTTTCGCCAGAAAGTTTTTTACCTAAAATATCTTTAAATATTTTTTTCTTCATTTTGATTCTTTTTTTGAAGATACAAATCAATTTTTTGAGCAGCCTCTTTACCTTGGCACAATGCTTCAATCAGGTTAAGAGATTGATTGACCACGCCACCCGCCGCAAAAACACCATCAACAGATGTCATATATTCATTCTTTTTAATCCAGATAGAACCATCTTTGTTTATTTTCAAATCTTTCATTTCTCGTATAATCAATGAATTTGACGCTCCCTTATCCGCAAGAATAACTGTATCTGCCTCGACAGCAAATTCAGAATTCTTGACTGGAACCACTTTCCACAATCCTTTTCCATCTTTATCAACAAAATCCATTCGAACACAACGAATTCCTTTAACGCAATCATTTTCATCAGACAAAATCTCAACAGGACTCGTCAAGACTTCCAGCTTAACGCCTTCTTCTTTGGCATGGTTACACTCTTCTCCAGTGGCCTCAATGTCATCTTCCGTCTGAGAATGAATAATGGTTGCCTGCTTATCAAGCCGCACAGCAATGCGAGCGCAATCAAGCGCCATTGTTCCAGACCCAATCACAGCAATTTCTTTTCCAAACAGATCTGGCATCTCTGTTTTAAGCGATTGCTGCTCACCCGCTAAATTCGTACGCATCAAAAATTCTTGCGCGAAATGTACTCCCTTTAACTGAGCTCCTGGAATATCCAGCATCTGAGGAGCAGATGCGCCAATGGCCAAAAGAACAGCCTCGTACCCCATATCCATTAAATCAAAAATCGTATATGTTTTTCCAATCAAACAGTTAGTCTTAATCTCAATGCCAAGTGATGTAATATATTCAATCTCAATATCTAATGCTTTTTCAGGTAACCGAAACTCAGGAATACCGTAGCGTAAAATTCCACCGGGCAAATGCAGTGCTTCAAAAATAGTTATCTCATATCCTGCCTCTACTAAAATCGAAGCCGCTGTTAGTCCCGTCGGACCAGATCCCACCACCGCCACTTTTCGATTATTTCGATTCGCACTCTCTGCATTAAAAATCTGCTTTATCTTAGATTGGCCTTGATCAAATGAAAAGCGCTCAAGCGCCTTAATATTAATAGGATCTACGCCTTCTTCCTCATTTAAAATACAAGCCTTTTCGCAAGGTGCCGAACAAAGACGTCCACAAATTCCAGCTAAACCATTTTGCTCTCTAATTCGGTGCAATGCTTTCAAATTATTTTTTTCTCGTAAAGCACGGATAAATCCAGGAATATCAACACCTAGAGGACAACCCTCGATACATTTCGGATGCGAGCACTGAGGACAACGCTGCGCCTCTAAAACCGCTTGATTTTTTTTAAAACCCAAAACAACTTCGCAAAAACTTTTAAGTCGTTTCAAAACCGGTTCTATGTTTTCTATGATGCGTTTCATATTATTTTCTAGAATTTTTCATCTTTGTTTTAAGAAATGAAAAGTCAATCTGATCAGCATCGAGTTCGGGACCTTCCACCGAAATAGACGCATACCGATCTTTAATCTTAATCAAATCACATCCGCAGATTCCAAACCCATCAATCGTCATGGGATTAATCAAAATTTTCTTAGGCACTTTTCTTTCTGGCACGCTAATTAAAACGTCTTGAATAACAGAAAACGGGCCAGCAACATAAATACGATCAATTTTTTGTTCTGAAAAAATCTTTTCCAAACTGTCCGAGATGTATCCTCTTTTTCCAATCGACCCATCCTCAGACATGACGTAGGCTTCCTGAGAACATAAATGAATCTGTGGCTCAAGGCACAAATTTCTCTTTGTCTTAGCGCCAAGAACGCTGATGACTTTATTGCTACTTTTATGAAGGGCGCGGCAAATCGGCAGAAGTGAAACAACACCTGTCTCGTATCCGATACAAAGAACATTGCCAAACTCTTTAATCTCCGACGGTCTGCCTAGTGGCCCCAACAAAGCAAATACAGAATCCCCAATCCATAAGCTTCCAAGCTTCTTCGTCGAAGAATCGTCTTCCTTAAAAATCAAAGTGATTGTTTCTTTTGAAAGATTAATCTCTACGATGGCAAGAGCAATGCGTGCAGATTTATCGTCGGGCGCAATCATTACAAAATGACCAGGTTGTGCTTTCTTGCAAATAACAGGCGCAACAATTTCGATGCGCTTTAAATTCTCTCCAATGATTTGTTTACTAACAATCTTATGCATAATTTATTTTCCAAAAACCTTTTCGGCATTCTGATTTAAAAGATTAGCTGCTTTTTCTAAATCAATATTTTTTATCTCACTTAAAAATCCCAATGTCTTAAAAACATCTTTTGGTTCAGATTGGAATCCACCGTCTTCAACTCTAAAAAAAACAGGCGTGTCGGTTTCAATCAAAATTTGGTCCATCGGCGCAAATTCAATGGCAGCTCTTAACTCTTTGCTATATCCAAGCGCTGGCGTTGCAGAAATAAAATAACCTTTATTCAAAATATTTTTTAGAGCATCTTCTGGCCCACTGTACCAATGAAAAACAGCTCTCTCAACATTCTTTTCTTCGGCAATCGAAAAACATTCTTTCCAAGCACCGCGACTATGAATCACAATTGGCATTTCAAATTCTTGAGCCAAATCTATCTGACGCGTAAAAATTTCTTTTTGTTTCTTTTTTTCTTCATCATCTTTACGAACCCATTGATACCAAAAATCTAAACCTGTCTCGCCAATCGCTACAATATCTGACTTATGATCTCTAATAAATTCAAACGTTTCTTCTATTTCCTTATCAGAAATATTGCCGGGATGAATGCCAAATGCAAGGCGAATATCCATATCCGAAAACTTTTGCTTAATCTCTAAATTCTTTTTATTTGAAGCTAAATCAACGCCCTGCGCAACAATTGTGCTTACACCTGCTTGCTTGGCCCGCGTTAAAGCAGCGGTAATATCCTCAACATCATTCAAATGTGCGTGTGTGTCAATTAATTTAAAACTCATTTGCTGTCCAATACAAAAGTCACCGGTCCATCATTAATCAAAGACACGTCCATCATCGCACGAAAAACGCCTGTTTCAACTTTACATCCTTTTTTACGCAAAGCTTCAACAAATGCTTCATAAAGCTCTTCGGCTTTCTTTGGATCTGCTGCCTTATCAAACGAAGGGCGTCTTCCTTTTTTACAATCCGCTAAAAGAGTAAATTGCGAAACCACCAAAAATTTACCTTTAACATCTACAATCGAAGCATTCATCTTACCTTCAGAATCTTCAAAAATCCTTAAATCAATAAGCTTGCTTACAAGATATTCGATATCATCAAATCCGTCATCTTTAGCAATAGCCAGCAAAATCAAGATTCCTTGACCAATTTGCCCTACAACTTCCCCCGAAACAATGACAGCTGATTTCTTAACGCGCTGTATAACAATTTTCATAAATACTTTTTATTTAATATTGATATTATTAGTAGATTATAGATTACACGCTCAATAAAATCAACATAAGAAAAAACAAACTCCCAAGGACTTATTTGACACCCAAAATCTTTTGTGTTACAAATAATGCCAATCTATGAACGTTCAAACAACATTAAAAAAATACAAATTTCCCTCAGAATTCATTAATGCCATCACCTCCTCTGGTATTAAAGAGTTTTATCCGCCACAAGCGCAAGCCATTAAAAGCGGTGCTCTCGATGGCGAAAATATGCTTTTAGCCATTCCGACAGCCGCCGGAAAAACTTTGATTGCAGAGCTTTGCATGATCAAAGCGATTATCCAATCGAATGGCCGCTGCCTTTATATCGCACCTTTAAAAGCATTAGCCAGCGAAAAATATGAAGAATTCAAAAAAAAATACAGCCCCCTTGGCATTAAAGTTGGCATCGCCATTGGAGATTTAGATAGTCCCAGCAGACGTCTCAATCAATACCAAATCATCATTGCCACCGCTGAAAAAGTAGACTCACTTCTGCGTTCTCGCGCCAAATGGCTCATTGACAACTTGTCTGTTGTTGTTTTAGACGAAATTCATTTTATCAATGACGCCTCCCGTGGGCCAACCCTGGAAATTTTAACGGCTCGAATTAAACAACTAAACCCCGATTCACAAATTTTGGCATTAAGCGCAACTATTAAAAATGCCGATGAAATAGCCAAATGGCTGGACGCAAAATTCGTGCAAAGTACGTGGCGCCCCGTACCATTAAAAGAAGGCGTTTATTTTGGAGAGCAAATCACATTTAAAAACGGAGGCCGACGCCTCATTAAAGAAGAACTCCCAGATGACTTAAGCAAAATTGCACTCGACACTCTACGATCAAAAGGTCAAATTCTTGTATTTGTTGGCAGTCGACGCTCAGCTCAAGCCTCAAGCCTACTTTTATGCAAAGCTGTCGGTCAAATCTTAAGCCCAGATGAAAAAAAGAAATTAAAAACCATTTCTAAAGGTATTTTAACAGGAAGCGGCGAATCAACAAAAATCTGCAAAAAACTAGCCAATGTCGTCCAAAATGGCGTTGCGTTTCATCATGCAGGACTTAGGCCTCATCAGCGAAAACTTATTGAAGAAAATTTTAAACAAAACACTATCAAAATTATCTGTTCAACGCCAACGTTAGCCGCAGGAGTTAATCTTCCTGCACGTCGCACTATCTTGCGCGACACCAAGCGCTACCAAGCAGGTCTTGGCGCCACGTATATCCCTGCCAGCGAATACAAGCAATGTGCCGGACGTGCCGGACGACCTGGTTATGACGAATATGGCGAAGCTGTTATTATTGCCAAATCTCTATCCGAGTCCCATTTATTATTTGACCGCTATATCAATGCCGAACCTGATCCCGTCATCTCAAAGCTGGGAAACGAATCCGCACTTCGAATGCACGTTTTGGCAGCAATTTCGGCGGGACATGTCCATGATATCAATGAAATGTTTGAATTTATTTCACACACGTTTCTGGCACATCAAAGACAGACAACACATTTGATTGAAATGATTTCAGAAATCTTTGCATTCTTAGAAGAAGAACAACTCGTTGAAAAAAGTGGTTTTCGTTATTTTGCCACTGCCTTTGGTCATTGCGTCAGTCGACTTTATATTGATCCGATCACAGGAATCGTACTTCGTGATGGACTTAAAAAAGTCAATGACAACAAAGCACCTTTGACGATTATCGGACTTTTACATTTAATTTGTTGCTGCCCAGATACAGAGAGAACCGTTAATATCGCAAAATCAATATATGAAGACCTCGAATATTTTGCAGCTGAATATCGCGATGACTTTATCATGACGCGAAACGATGTCGCCGAACTTAATGACATGTTTTTTTACTTAACAACGCTTAAAACAACGTGGTTTCTGTCCTGCTGGATTGACGAAGAAAAAGAAGAAAATATCTGCGAAAAATTTAATATGGGGCCAGGGGATATTCATCGCCACACCGAAAGTGTTCGATGGCTTTTGCACGCCGCCACAGTGATCGCGGAACTTTTTAAATTTAAACGTCTGACCTTTGAAACGGAAGATCTTAAAAATCGGGTTCGTTACGGTATTCGCGAAGAATTGCTAGAGCTTGTCTCGCTTAGAGGTGTTGGACGCGTTCGGGCTCGCAATCTTTTTGAAAAAGGACACAAAAAACTTCGTCATCTTAAATTTGTTTCACTCGATGACCTTTCGAGTGTCGACCAAGTCGGAAAATCATTGGCGAAAGACATCCTCACACAACTAGAACGCTTTAAAATCTAAAATTACTTTAAATATTTAGCTGCCTTGATGTAACGCTCAAGATGAAAAATAAGAAAATTATTTAAAATATATTTTAATTCTCTTTTAGTAATAGAATTTAACTTAAGTCTAAGAGCTTTATCCCAAGAACTTCTTTCAATATGAACAAGCGAAGCAATCGTTCCGCGTGAAATCATCGTCGCCGAATGATCATTAGATCTACAATCTTCACAAATCAACCCCCCTAATTTCATGCTAAAGCGCATGCGTGGCGTTATTTTTTTCTGACAAACGACACACGAATCTAAAAACGGACGAAATCCAGAAAGCAGTAAAATTTTAATTTGAAAAACATGAACCAATTTATTAATATCGCCTATATGCTCAAGTGTATTTAAATAATATAACAACAATCGATAAATATCTTTATTTTGTTCTTCGACGGGCATAATCGAATCAATAAGCTCTAAAGAATAGCTTGCCGCCAAAGTTCTTTTCATATCTTTTCGAATAGGAAAAAAGAATGCTTTTAAATCACATTGACTAATAAGATGTAAATCAGAATTACGGTGGGTATAGTAAACAATATCGTTGACGGAAAACTGATCAATATTGCTTCCAAACTTTTTATGATCTTTTCGGATTCCTTTCAGAACCCCCTTGACCTTTCCATACTCTTTTGTAAAAAATGTTGCAATTCGACTCGTCTCTCTAAAATCAAACGTCTTTAAAACAATGCCTTCAGCTTGTACTATCATTTTTTAAAAAGTTTCAATATTTCTTGTTCTTTGGCTCGCATCTTTTCTTTATCAGATGCAGCCTTATCTTGATATCCCAACAAATGCAAAATCCCATGAACCACATAAAGCAAAAGCTCACGCTTACTATCCGTACCATATTCTCTTGCATTTCGGTATGCAGTCTCGCCAGATACAAAAATTTCCCCCTCTATCTTTTTTCGACTTTTCTTTTTCAAAAAGGAAGGCAAATCAAACGTCACGACATCTGTGGCGTAATCATGATTTAAATATTTCTTGTTTAACGTGCGAATACGCTGGTCAGTTAAGAATACCACAGAAAGATCAGCATCCAAAACATGTTCGTGGCAAAGAATGCGCTTGATCTTTTGCTTGATCAGACTAGGATTTATTGGAATTTTCTTCTGTAGATTTTTTACGGTTAGCTGTATAGCCATTGGTTTTTTCTGGATACTTGATTCGGCTATGATACATCGCGCTCAACACACGAGAAAACGTAGCACTAATTCGATCAAGATCTTTAAGGGTCAAGTTGCAATCGTCTAACTGTCCGTCAATAAATTTATTATTAATGATTTTTCGTACTGTTTCATCAATACGCGTTGGCGTTGGCTCCTCAAGCGCGCGGCACGCTCCTTCAACCGAATCTGCCAAAAGAACAATTGCCGTTTCTCTGGTCTGCGGCTTTGGTCCAGGATATCGAAATGTTTGCTCATCAACTGTCTCGCCCTCTTGTGCCTCTGAAACCGCACGCTGATAAAAATAATGCATCACACTTGTGCCGTGATGCTGAACGATAAAATCAGAGACAATAGAATTCAGCTTGTATTTCCTGGCAAGCTCCATTCCGTTCTTAACATGATTCAAGATGACTAATCGACTCATTGACGGTTCGAGTTTATCATGTTTATTGCTTTCAAAGATTTGATTCTCTGTAAAATATTGCGGTTTATCCAATTTTCCAATATCATGATAATATCCGCCTACACGCGCTAAAAGTGAATTTGCCCCTATCGCATCCGCCGCTGTCTCAGACAAATTACTAACAAACAAGCTATGGTGATATGTCCCGGGAGATTCTAAAATCATCCGCTTTAAAAGCGGATGATTAAAATCAGACATCTCCAAAAGACTAAAATTGGTCATAACCCCAAAAATATTTTCAAATATTTTTAATGTCGCCACAACCGCAAATGCCGATATAAAACCATTAAAGAACAATGCGCGCAAATGGTTCAATGCAAATTCTTTAGTAAACAAAAATTCTGCAGAAGGATTTAAAAGCACGACGCATAAAACCTGTACAATTCCAATAAAAAATCCGGCGTTAATCAATTCCGAACGTGTTCGTGAATCACGTACGGAAAAAGCACCTATCAAGCTTCCGCAAAAATAAATAATCATCAAATCCAAACGATTACCCGCAATCAATCCTACCAAAACACTCGAAGCAAAAGACATGACAAAGGCGAGCTGCAAATCGTTGTACAAAAGCATCACAAGCATTGCCACCGCCGCCACCGGAATATATAAAGCCGAAATTGATGTGTACGTTAAAAAGGCATACGTCACAAAAACAATAAGCGCTAGAAGAAGACCAAAATGCAAAAATAGCTTAGTATCAATAGCCTTGTACCCTTTTAGATACAACCCTAAAAGCAATAACAAAATCGGAATCGACAATGAAAAATTAACCGCATAACAAAAAAGCCCTAATATCAAAATTGAGACAGCAGCAATTCCAATTTGTAGCGGATTTAAATTATTTAGAATTCGATTTCTCATAAGCCTCAATGATGCGTTGCACGAGCTCATGTCGGACAACGTCTTCTCCTGTTAAATGAACAAATTTAATTCCCTCAACATCTTTTAAAACCCTTTCAGCTGACACCAATCCTGGCTCTTCTCCTGATGGCAAATCACTTTGCGTGGTATCACCTGTGATAACGGCCTTGGAATCAAACCCAAGTCTGGTTAAAAACATTTTCATTTGATCAGACGTACAATTTTGCGCCTCATCTAAAATAACAAACGCATCATTTAAGGTACGCCCTCTCATGTACGCCAAAGGAGCAATTTCAATTGTTCCTTTTTCAACGTATCCATCCACGCGTTCAGACTCAACCATATCATAAAGAGCATCATATAAAGGTCGAAGATAGGGCGAAACCTTCTCAACCATATCCCCTGGCAAAAATCCAAGACTCTCACCAGCCTCAATTGCTGGTCGCGTTAAAATAATTCGGCGAACCAATCCTTTCTTAAGCGCATTAACGGCCATTGCCACGGCTAAATATGTTTTTCCGGTTCCTGCCGGTCCAATACCAAAAACAATATCATGAAACTTAATCGTCTCAACATATTCCACTTGGCCCTTTGTCTTTGGGGTAACAACCGCACCCTTTTTGGCAGCAACAGGAATTTTACGCTTGGACAAACGCTTGAAATCAACGCCCTTGTCTGGCTCTGAAAGACGAAGCGCATAAACAATATCATAATGCTTAACATCTTGTCCGTGTTTAACAAAATCCAGAAGATAATCCAAAAGCCCATTGACACGTTCAATCTTATCTTCGTCTCCGGTTACTTTTAAACCATTTTCTGTTCGAACAATCTGAACACCCAATTCCCGCTCGATCAGCTTTAAATTCTGATCATATTTTCCAAAAAATAACTGAAGATCCTGATTGTTGTTGAGTTCTATATTTTTTTCCATAAATGTTATACGTCTCTATTTAATTTGTGGTATTTTGATAACTTTACCTGGTTTAAGGCGATCCGCATTTGGAAGCACGTCTTTGTTAACTTCATAAATTTCATACCATCGTTTATACGTATCATAAAACTTCTTTGAAATCTTCTGCAACGTATCCCCTTCTGCGATCGTATAATCTACATAAACAATCTCTACCTCAACAGCTGGTTCGCTTGATTCTTCGGCATCATAAATCACGACATCTTCTGATTCAACAACTGCATCACCAGCATCCTCCACGTAGCCTTCGGAATAAAAATCTTCAGGCACGTCCTCCTGAATTCCAGCATTCTTTGGATTCTTGATAATTTCCAAAACATAGGTCTTTCGTGTTTTCCTAATACCACTTCGATCAATAAGTTCACATTCTCCCTGAAAACAACCTTCGTTTCCAACCATCTCTTGATCAACACGACTTTTTTCTTGCACATATCTTTTAACCGTACAACTCGTTACAACAAAAGCCAATAAAACAACGCCAATAATTCCAATAATTCTTCTAGCCATTTCTACCTCCCATTAATAAATAAATGAATAAATCCTACCGCGGCTTACCGCCGAATCAGGACTATCTTAATTATAATTCCTTTAATCCTAAATCTTTAAGCTGTTTTGTATCAATAGGTGTTGGCGCGTCGGTCAAAAGACAATTTCCTTTTTGTGTCTTTGGAAACGCAATCGTATCTCTGATTGAATCCAAGCCCGTTAAAATAGCGACCAACCGATCAATCCCATAAGCAACGCCTGCGTGCGGTGGTGCGCCGTATTTAAATGCTTTTAAAAGAAAACCAAAACGCTTTTCAGCTTCTTCTTCATCAAACCCTATTATATCAAATATCTTCTTTTGTACATCTTGTTTATGAATACGAACAGATCCGCTTCCAATCTCATTTCCATTTAAAACAAGATCATACGAACGTGATCGAATTTTACTTAGATCTTTTCCATCTAAAAATTTTTCATCTTCCTCGTAAAACGACGTAAACGGATGGTGCTCGCTATCCCACCGCTTTTCATCCTCATTGTATTTAAATAATGGAAAATCAACAATCCAAACAAACGCAAAATCTTCGCCTTCTTTTCTTATGTCTGGTTTGTCACTTTTATATTTTTTCATTGCTTCAGCGTGAGTTAGCCTTGGAAAAGGTGTCGGGATATCGATGCCTTTAATTTCTTTAAAAATTTTCTTATACATTCTCTCAGTCAAATCAAAAATATCATCTTGCTCCACAAAAGACATCTCCATATCTAACTGCGTAAATTCCGGCTGACGATCAGCGCGAAGGTCTTCATCACGGAAGCATTTAACAATCTGATAATATTTATCCATTCCAGAAACCATCAAAATTTGCTTAAACAACTGCGGCGATTGTGGGAGCGCAAAAAACTCACCCGGATTAAGCCTAGACGGAACTAGAAAATCACGCGCCCCTTCTGGCGTTGATTTGGTCAACACAGGCGTTTCAATCTCAATAAAACTTTCTTGATCTAAAAAGTTTCGAATGGTGGAACAAAGCTTGTGGCGCAATTGCAAAGATGTTTGCAGCTTTTGGCGTCTTAAATCTAAATAGCGATACGTAAGACGCAATTCTTCAGAAACATCGCCCTCATCATCAATTTCAAATACTGGCACCTCCGCCTCATTTAAAATCTCAAGACCGGTTGCACAAAGCTCAATAGTACCTGTAGGAATGCCCGCGTTAACATTCTTATCTGGACGAACATTCACCGTGCCTATAATTTTAACAACAAATTCTGGACCCAGCTGCTGCGCTTTTTCGTGAGCATCCTTGCTCACCGATGGAACAAAAACCACCTGCGTAAAACCGTAGCGGTCACGAATATCAATAAAAATAAGTTTTCCATGATCACGTCTTCGATGCACCCAACCGCAAAGCGTAACTTCTTGATCTTTATGTGTCTTGTTTAATTCTCCGCATGTGTGCGTTCTAAGCATAGCTAAAACTCCAGTACAAATTGATTTCTATAATATTGAACTTATAAATTCAACAACCTTTTCGAGCTCGATTTCTTCTTGCTCGCCGATTTCCATATTCTTAAGGGTAATAATTCCTTTGTTCATCTCATCTTGACCAAGAATCAAAACGTATTTAGCGCCTGTCTTGTTGGCGGCTCTCATTTGAGCTTTCACAGAAGACGTTCGATACACAATGTCACTCTTGATTCCGCTTACCCGTAAATCATTCAAAATACCAAAAGCTTTTTCAAATGCATTTTCATCGAGAGCGACAAGACATACATCTGCACCTACTCCTTCTTGCGGTTCTCCTTGAAGTGCCAGCAAAATTCGCTCAACTCCAAGCGAAAATCCAACTGCGTCTACGCCTTTGCTTCCGCCAAGCTGTTCGACAAGCCCATTGTATCGTCCGCCAGCGCCAAGAGCGTCTTGACTTCCAAGAGACTTGCTTGTGATCTCAAAAACAATTCCTGTATAATAATCAAGACCCCGAACTAAATCACACGCTTCCTGATATTCAACTCCTATTTCACCTAAAGCTTTTTTGACGTCCTTATAATATTTTTGGCTTTCTTCGGATAAATAATCACCTTTGATCTTAAGAGCTTCGACTTCTTTTTTACAGTCTTTATTTTTACAATCCAACACGCGAAAAATATTACGATCAAAACGCTGCTGACAATTCTTACACAAACAAGATTGTTTCTTTTTTAGCTGTTCTCGCAAAGCGTTAGCAAAATTTTCTTTATCTTCTGACGATCCTAAGCTATTAATTTTTAAGACTGCATCTTTGACACCAAAATTTTTAAGCAAATTCATGCTTAGAGAAATTACTTCTGCGTCTAAATACGCATTTTGACTATTCGGACCAATAGCCTCAACCCCAATTTGATTAAACTGGCGAAGTCTTCCTTTTTGCGGGCGTTCACCGCGAAACATTGCGCCAATATAAAATAATTTAGTTAGCGGCTCTTTGCGATCAATGCTATTTTCGATATACGAACGCACAGCCGAAGCAGTGCCTTCAGGCCGAAGGGCAAATGTATTCTTGGATTCACCGGACTCGCCTTCTCGGGTATTTCTTTCAAGAGTCAACATTTGCTTTTGAACCACATCGCTGGTCTTTCCCATTGAACGAGCAAACAAATCAACGTCTTCAAACATTGGCGTACGAATCTCTTTATAATTGTAGTTTTGAAGAATTTCATATGCCTTTTGTTCAACAAAAGACCATCTCAAAGCTTCAACCCCAAGAATATCAGCGGTTCCGCGTGGAATGGATATTTTTTTATTATTCATCATTTTTTGTTTTTATATGGGTAAGGGCGGAGAAGCTCTCTTCTCCGCCCTTTATATCTATATTTATATTCTAATCAAAATTAAAAAAAATTATTTAATTTTTTGTTTCATTTCAAGGCCAGGCTTAAACACAACAACTTTTCTAGGGGGGACAGGAACGCTCTCACCTGTGCGAGGATTTCTGCCGAAGCGTGCTCTTCTTTCTTTAATCTTGAACACACCAAAATTACGCAATTCGACTTTTTCGTTGCGGGTAAGACTTTCAATAATCGAATCAAATGTTTTCTGAACGATTTTCTTAACGTCAACCTGCTTAATTCCAGTCGAATCTGTAATCCTTAAAACGATATCTTTCTTTGTCATTGAATTCCACCTCCCAGTCCTAAGTATCGTATCAACAAGCGCTTAGGGTGTCAAGGGTAAAATAATAGTCCAAAAACATCTATTTTCTGGATTCCTTGCAATTCAGCGTACGCACGCTGAATTAGGGATTCACAGACCCCAAAGCTGGCGCATCGCGATAACGATTAACCTTTTTCGTCATAACCGCTGCCTTATCCTCACTTCCCATTTTTTGATACAAAACTGACATGTTATGATAAATTTTTATATTATAAGGCAATATTTCTGCTGCTTTTTCATAAATCGCAAGAGCATAATCAGGCTTATTCACGAGCTCGCAATACTTAGCCATATTCTCATAAATTAAAAAAAGATGCGGATTGTTAATAAGTAGTACTTCTAAAATATTCATTGCATTAGAAAAATCACCGCTTAAAAAATACGCCTCACTCAATTTAAGCCCACTTTCTACTTCTAATCCCTCTTCTTTTATGCCCTGCTCAAAATAACGAATAGCATCTAAATACCGTTGAAATTTTATTAAAGATTGTGCATATGCAAAAAGATATTCGGAATTCTTTGGTTCAATCTCAACAGCCTTTTGAAACTGAGCAAGAGCTAGCTTATGCTCACCTTTGAGAGCATAAGCCTTAGCTAAATAAAAATACGCCTCGGCTGATGGTGTGCCTCTTTTAACATAGTCACTAAAATTCTCAATGGCGCTATCTGGATTATTATTTTTCAGCTGCAAAAGTCCAAAGTTAAAAACCGCACCAGGATTCTTTTCTTCTAACCCATTTGATACACTTAACTCAAGAATGGCTTTTTCTGCAAATGCATCTTTTTTAAGATAAGCTCGGGTTAAAGCATTATGAAACGAAACCTTCTCTGGCTTATCCTCTTTCATATTGACTATCTTTGGATAACGTGCATGCCTGTGTTTCTCTACCAAGGCCTGATTCTTTGCGACAACAGTCTCATAATTATACAAATTTAAAGGAGCAGAATACTCAAGTCGCGGAAAATTATCATTGTTAATATTCGCATCTTCAGACATTTTTTTAAGCTCTTTATTAGTCAATAAAAAACAAGATAAGAGGCCCGCGGCACCGCTTATCTTAAACTGAGACAAGTCTTCACTAACTTGCTGATTACTTTTTATAATTTGATCAACTCTGCCAAAGTCATAAACTTGCTCGTCGTCAGAACCTATTAAAAGAAAATCTGCCGACGTTGTATTCCAAAGACTGACATGTTTAAAAACTGACTGAAACGTCTTTACAATCATCTTTATGTTTTCAGGTGACATACTGTAGGTATTGCACCACTGACACACAATCCCTCCAGACTTAAGCCGTGATTTCATAAGTTCAAATTGCTCAATAGTAAAAAGATTGGCAACACCCGCCATCCAAGGGCTCGATGGCTCCGAGACAATAACATCATACAGATCCTTTTCAACCAAAAGATGATTGCGGCCATCGTTAATAAAATTCTTCAATCTTGCATCTTTTAGGACATTCCGATTTTCTTTTAAAAAGAATTCTGCAGCCTCAACAACGCCTCTCTCAAGCTCAACGCAATGTATTTCGTCGTAAGGATACGCAGCAAGCGCTGCAAGCGTCACTCCACTTCCCATTCCAATAACTAAAGCCTTTTTAGGAGGTTGCGCTAATAAAAGCGTTGGCAAGTGTCCCAGCATCAGCTGAGTAAACATATCTCCGGAAGAGGCATCAATATTCGAATTAATAGCAAGCATGATGTTTCCTTGTTTTCTTTTTACCGTCACAATTCCGCTTAAACCTTCCTTATAAAAAAGCATCTCCCTTTGGCCTAGTGAATTTTTTATCTGATACTTATTATGTCCAAGATATGCTTGCGGATTAATCGCAATATTTGTCGTTAGAATATTTTTAGACCATCCTTTGGTTAGAGGCAGAAGAAAAAGTACGGCTAAAACAAGACACGCAGGGGCAATCATTTTTTTTCTGAACAATATCTTTTCAGAGCCAATCAAAATAGCGACACCCACAAAAAGATTTATACAAATTGCGACAACTAGGGTTTGCAATATCCCTATCAAAGGAACTAAAATAAAACCTACGGCAAATGAACCAAAAATACATCCCATGGTATTTGCACAATATGCGGATCCGACTGTTTTTCCTGTGGTGCGAGCAGATCGATTGAGCAATTGCGTAACAATGGCAAACGTTGCGCCAATAAATATCGTCGGAAGAAGCATGACAAGGCTGCAAAGAAGAAATCGTCCAAGCTGAAAACCTATTCCAACATCTTTTGTAAAACTAAATAATCTTAAAAAATAAAATGGAATCTCATTAAAAAATCGAATGCCGATAAGAACAAAAAACGCTATCGCGAGCTCAACAAAGGCAAAGGTTAAATAATTAATTCTTATCCGCTTTGACAGCCACCCGATCACAAGGCTCCCCAACGCCAAACCTATCAAGAATGTTGCCAACATAATGGCAAATGAATAAACCGAGCTCCCCAAACAAAGAGCAAGAATCTTTGTCCAGCAAATCTCGTACGCCATTGATGTGAATCCTGAGAGCCCAAAACCCAAAAACAATAATAGGATGAGGTGTTCTTCGCAAAGCCGATTATTATTCTTTTCTGCACCAACAGGCTCTAGAGAGACCCTCTCTTGCTCATCCGATGTCTGCCAAATATTTTGAGCAGAAAAAGACTGCACCCCTTTTTTAAATAAAAAAAGTGATGCAATTCCTATCACAATATTAATCGCCGCTGCAATAAAAACGGTTGATTTTAACCCGAAATAATATATGGCAAAAAAACTGCTAAACAGCACGCCAACGCAAGCCCCGAATGTATTGATACCATAAAGAAATCCCGCATCCTCAGCTGTCCTTTTTGCATTCCTCACCAAAAACTTCATTAAAACAGGTAATGTCCCACCCATTAAGAATGTTGGAATAAGCATTAAGATAAACGCCATAAAAAAACGAATGAGACTAAACTGAAAAAATGTAGGCGAGGTCTGCTGGTAGATTAAAACATACAAATTCTCAATCAATTTCCAGAGTGCAGGAGTGAAAATACAAAAAACACCTATGCCAATTTCCAAAAGACCATAGATTAAGACCGGGTCCCCTTTTTTATCGATATGCCTTCCAAAAAAAAAGCTTCCGAGTCCTAGTCCAGCCATAAATGCTGCTAGCACCGTGCTAATGGCAAAAGTTGTGTTTCCAAAAACAAGTCCCAGCATTCTTAGCCACACAACCTCATAGACAAGGCCACACGCACCAGACAAAAAGAACATCAGGGCGATGACAGAAAAAACGATTTTTGAATTATCTTTCATATAATAAATGAACGTAAATAAAATTAAAGACTCCCAACACGCGTACGCGTATCAGAACTAAATATTCTATCCATTCTACTATTCATCTAAAAAATAGGCAAGACATCTCCTTTTCCTGATATAATAATAAAAAAGGAGGTGGACATGGGGTCTTCATTATATATTGCTAGGGTTATTGGGCCGGTGCTTCTTGTTGTTTCTCTGGGCATGATCTTTAATCGAGGATTTTACAAGAAAGTCTTGGAAGATTATTGCAAGAATGCAGCCCTCGTCTTTTTTACAAGCATAGCACCGCTTGTGGTTGGCATCATCATCGTGTTACACCACAATATTTGGGTGGCTAATTGGACGGTAATCATAACAATTTTTGGGTGGGGTGGAATCCTCAAAGGTATCTGGCTTATTATTTTTCCAAACACAATCACTCATTTTATGGAAGCTTACAGTAAAAGAGATGCCGTCCTATTTGCTCATTCTGCTATCGCTCTTGCTCTTGGCTTAACTTTAACCGTTTTTGGATACTTCATAGGATAAAATAAACTTATTCTATAAATATTTAAAGGGGCAGCTTTTCAGCTGCCCCTTCTTTTTAACCAAACTTTTTCTATCTTGTTTAATTACGAACGAATCATCGTCAACATCATTTTAAATTTCTGGATAGCTTTCAAAGCATGCAATTCTCCAAAAGGCAATATAATCATCTCTCCTGCTTTAACGATATATGGCTTTTTTGAAATTGTGATTTCAGCCTCCCCGTCTAGCACGCAAACCAACGCATCGAAAGGCGCGGTGTGCTCACTTAATCCTTGTCCTTGATCAAATGCGAACAAGGTGACAGTACCGGTTTCTTTCTTTATAACCGTTTTGCTAACAACAGCTGCATCTTGATACTTGACTAAATCAATCAATGAACTTGCCTTTATTTCATCACTCATTTTTTCTCCGTAATCCTTTATTGATACCTCATTAAATTATGCTCTAACCAACCACCAGGCTTGCGATATTGCGGATCGTGATGCGTCCAATGAACAACGCCTCCTTCATCATTCCATTCATACTCGCCATAAAAATAAACCGTATCGTCAATACGCAAATCATCAACGCGCAGGGCAATGTCAATGTTGTGTGCAATAAAAATGGTTTGACCAGTTGAGAGTTTCAGAATAAATCGCTGATGACGGCTTCCCTTTAGATCATCAGGAAGAATCTTGACAACATGGCCTTTAGATTCAACAAAAAAATTGGATTGATGATTTTGAAAAGCCGAATAAATCTTTCGCGCGTCATCTTGATGATGCGCCGCTATACCAACAAGTATTGGCTTTGGCGGTTGAACATCACACCCGAAAAATAAACAAATAATTAAAACAATAAAAATTCTCAATAAATACCTCTTGAAAAATAATGCCTATGCTTTTTACCAATAAAGCTTTTTAAATCGATTTGAATATCGTTTTACCCATTTATGAGAGGCCTCCTCTAAAGAAATTTCTTTACCAGTCTGAAGAACAAGCAAATCTCGATATTCAGAAATTAAATAAATCTGCTCGATCATCTTAACTTTAAATGCTTCGCGTAACCTAAAAAAACTTACCGCAATATCGTAAAGTTGAGTCTCGGCATTCTGCACACACCGAACAACCTTAGCCTGCACATTAAAAAGCTTATCTTCAAAAGGCATCTTAATTGAAATAATTGAATCAACATCAACAGGATTTCTACCGGGAAAAAGCAAGCCTCCAATGCTAACGTTAATTGTTTCAGAACGATTATCTTCATCATCCTTCTGAACTTTTGAATTAACAACCTCGTAAGCAAGCGGCAACGATAATGGATGCCGGATAAACTGTCTTTTTTCTTTTTTTTGCATAATCTACCAATCGCTTTCTTAAATGAGCACATGATTTATGAAACGCTAGTGAACATAAATCATAGATGCGAATTTACCCCAGAAGCGCTTCTCAGCGACGCGGGGCTTCCTCTTTCCCTACCTCTCGTGTCCATACTTTTCATAATCAATACCAAATTCTTCCATGTCGCATTTCATTGGACCATGGAAACCAAACGGAGTCTCGGCAAAAAATGCATCGACCACATCTTTTTCTTCAACTTGCTCTCGATTGTTTTCTTTGGCAAAGCTTTCAGCCTTTTTCAAAATCGTTTCTTTTGCCATAGCACGAATAAACACCGGTGTTTTTTTAATCAATTTATTAAAAATGCCTTGCGCTTGTTTACTCCACATAATTTAACATATCGCCTTTCTTAAAGTTTCAAACTAATCCGATTCTCCCCCAACAATCCTTTTAAATCATCCATCAAAGATTCATTAAGATCAACATAAAGATCTTCGCCAACCAAAATCTGAACACTTTTATGTTCATTGGTATTTAAATGCAAATATACAGGAATAGAACCTGGAAAGCGAGATAGCTTTTCTTTTAACGTGCCAAGTCCGCTCTCATTAACACCCGAAAGATCAATGCTAATAGTTTTAACAGCTTCATAGGCCTGTTTAACATCTTGGATATCACCTGCAATAATTTTTGGCACGGCATCACGAAGACTGACGCGACCCTTCAACACAACCACATCCCCTTCTTTCAGAAGAGGCACAACAGCAGGATATGTCGACGGAAAGACAACCACCTCAACTTCGCCTTCCATATCTTCAAACTTTAATATCGCCATGCGCTCACCAGTCCTTCGCGTATTAGTAAGCTTAACTTGACTGATAAGCCCAATAAGTTTGACTTCTTCATTTTCAAGAGCTTTATTTAATTCTTTCGTTGAATAATCTGTAAATTCTTTAATCTCAATTTGATAATGCGCTAAAGGATGTCCCGATACATAAAACCCAAGCAATTCTTTTTCATCAGACAAAACTTTTCTTTTAGGCCACTCGTCAATCTCTGGAAATGTTTCCATATCTTTTTTAAAATCTTCCATCCCTTGCATATCAAAAAATGAAAACTGCCCTGAACTTTTTTCTTTTTGAGCTTTGGCACCAGACTCAAGTGCATTATCCGCCACAACCATCAACTGCGATCGATGCACACCAAAACAATCAAAAGCACCACACCGAATTAAACTTTCAACAACTTTACGATTAACCGTACGAGAATCCACTTGTTTACAGAAATCAAAAATATTTTCGTACGGACCGTCTTTTCGTTTCTCCAAAATCGATTCAATGGCAGCGCCTCCAATATTCTTAACAGCAATCAAACCAAAACGAATAGCATCTTCTCGATCAACACTAAATTCTAATTCACTCGCATTAACATCCGGCGGTAAAATCTTAATGCCCATAGCCTCTGACTCTTTAACATACTCAACCACTTTATCTGTATTATCTTTTTCACTGGTTAGAAGCGCACACATAAACTCAATCGGAAAATTAGCCTTAAGATACGCCGTACGATACGAAATCAATGCATAGGCAGCCGAATGACTTCGGTTAAAACCATAACCAGAAAAATAATCAATCAAATCAAATAATCGATTTGCCAAAGGTTCTTTGATGTTAGATGTTTTCTTGCAGCCTGCAATAAAATCTCGACGCATTTTATTCATAACATCAGAAATCTTTTTACTCATTGCACGCCTGAGGTGATCCGCTTGAGTCATGCTAAATCCAGCAAGATCGCTTGCAATTTTCATAACCTGTTCTTGAAAAATAATAATACCGTAAGTTTCCTTCAAAATAGCCTCGAGCTTAGGATGATCATAATGCACATGGCCACCACTTCTTTTTCGATTAATATAATCATCAAGCATACCGCTTCCAATTGGACCAGGACGATAAAGCGCCAAAATAGAAATAAGATCCTCAAACTGATTTGGCTTAATACGCTTTAAAAGCTCTCGCATACCAGAACTTTCAAGCTGAAATATACCAAAACTATTTGCTCGGCTTAAAAGATCATATGTCTTTGGATCACTTGGAGGAAAATCTTCTACAGTCAAATCAATATTACGAATTTTCTTTACAAGTTTAAGCGCCTTATCAATAACCGTTAAAGTTTTAAGTCCTAAAAAATCCATCTTTAAAAGACCGATCTTGGCAATACCATCCATAGCATAACCAGTTATAATCTGATCATCACTCGTCTTAAAAAGCGGAACGTGATCCGTCAACGGCTTATCTGAAATCACAACACCAGCGGCATGCGTAGAAGCATGACGATTAAGCCCTTCTAAAACTTTAGCCGTCTCAATAAGTTTGGCAGTTTGCTCATCCTCATCACAAAGCTGCTGCAATTGCGGCTCTTTGATGAGCGCGTCAGTAAGTTTGATATTAAGTTCATTAGGAATAAGTTTTGCAATCTTATCAACATCCGCATAAGGAACACTCATAACACGCCCAACATCTCTAATTGCAGCGCGCGCTTGCATAGTTCCAAACGTAATAATTTGTGCCACACTATCTTTACCATATTTATTGGTAACGTATTCAATAACTTCTGGTCGTCTCTCATAACAAAAATCAATATCAATATCAGGCATACCAGCGCGATCAGGATTAAGGAATCGCTCAAAAAGAAGACCATATCGAAGTGGATCAAGATCTGTAATTCCAATGAGATAACTAACCACGCTTCCCGCTGCCGAACCACGACCCGGGCCCACAGGAATACCGTTTTGTTTTGCAAAATGAATAAAATCCCAAACAATCAAAAAGTAACTAACAAAACCCATCTTCTTGATAATTTTAAGTTCATGCTCGAGGCGATCGTCAATTTCTTTTGTGCGCTCTTTGTACCGATGAGCAATACCTTGCTCGCAAAGCTCTTCTAAGAATTCCTCTTTAGATTCTCCAGCAGGTGGAACAAATCTAGGAAGATGAATCTTATTAAATGTAAGCTCAAGATTACATTTTTCTGCAATTTCTAAAGTATTAGAAACCGCCTCAGGTGCATAGCTAAAAGCCTTTTTCATTTCTTCTGGACTCTTAAAATAAAACTCATCGGTAGACATGCGCATGCGATTAGGATCATCAAGCGTAGTTTGCGTCTGCACACACAAAAGAGCTTCATGCGCAGATGCTTGTGAACGCTCAAGATAATGCACATCATTTGTTGCAACAACTGGAATGTTTAATTCTTTGGAAACTTTAAGGAGACCTTCATTAATTTTCTTCTGAACTGGAATACCGTTTTCCATAAGCTCTAAGTAAAAATTGCCTTTGCCCAAGATCTGATGCAATTCATCAGCCACTTTCAATGCTTCATTAAAACTCTCATGACGCAAAGCTTGCGCCACCTCTCCTTTAAGACATGCGGATGTGGCCAAAAGACCTTTGGAATATTGGGATAAAAGTTCTTTATCAATTCTTGGCTTATAATAAAAACCTTCAATATACGCGAGTGAAACCAGCTTCATCAAATGGCGATATCCCTCTTCGTCTTTAGCAAACAACACGAGATGGGACATGCCTCTTTTTCCGCTAGAAGGAGATTTATCAAAACGGCTCGCTGGCGCAACATAACATTCACAGCCAATAATAGGCTTAACACCTAAACGGACAGCCGTCTGATAAAAAGTAATCGCGCCAAACATGTTACCATGGTCGGTAATGCCAAGGGCTGGCATGCGATAATCGGCAGCTTTTTGAACTAAGTCTTTGATTCGACAGGCACCGTCGAGGAGACTATACTGCGTGTGGACATGAAGATGGACAAAGTCAGAATGATACATTGTGCAATATGGAAATTATAATTTCTTAAAAAAATTTTAAGAAATTATTCCCATTCGATAGTCGCAGGAGGTTTAGAGCTTACGTCATAAACAACGCGATTAATACCTGGCACTTCATTGATGATGCGATTAGAAATCTTTGCTAATAAATCATGCGGTAGCGGAACCCAGTCTGCCGTCATGCCGTCAAGACTTGTGACAGCACGAATCGCAATCGCGTTTTCATATGTTCTCTTGTCACCCATAACGCCAACAGACTTAATCGGAAGCAGAACAGCGAACGATTGCCAAATTTGATCGTAAAGCCCTGCTTTTCTAATCTCTTCTAAAACGCGATCATCTGCTTCACGCAGAGTATCTAGTCGTTCTCTGGTGACCTCGCCTACAATACGGATCGCGAGACCTGGGCCTGGAAACGGCTGTCTCTTAATAATGTTCTCTGGAACACCCAAATATTTTCCGATTTGACGAACTTCGTCTTTAAACAATTCTCGAAAAGGCTCAATAAGTTTTAGCTTCATCCTCTTAGGAAGCCCACCAACATTATGATGACTTTTGATTGTAGCCGATGGACCGCCTGTCGGCGAAATAGATTCAATGACATCTGGATAAAGTGTTCCCTGGCCTAAAAATTTCACTTTCTTGCTTCGAGAAGAAGAATCCTGAAAAACTTTAATAAATTCATCACCGATAATCTTTCGTTTTTGTTCTGGATCAGTCACATTTTTTAAACGATTTAGAAAACGCTTCTGTGCGTCAACGCATGACAAATTCATTTTAAAATGTGTCTTAAATGTTTTTTCAACATGAGAGGCTTCATTCTTACGTAGAAGTCCGTTATCAACAAAAACACAGCTTAATTTTTTCCCAATCGCTTGATTAATTAAAACAGCCGCAACAGATGAATCAACTCCACCGCTTAAGCCCATGACAACTTTTTCATCTTTAACAAGAGCTTTAATTTCCTTAATCTTTTCTTTAACAAGCTTGTCCATGGTCCAGCGTGGAAGACACCCGCACACCTGAAACAAAAAGTTAGCTATAATTTGATGTCCGCGTTGAGTATGAACGACCTCTGGATGGAATTGAACACCATAAATTTTCTTTGGAATATTCGCAATCGCTGCATGTGGCGTTGACAATGTGTGTGCAATGGAACGAAATCCTGCCGGTATCTTTTTAATTTCATCGCCGTGACTCATCCATGATGTTAAATTGCTCGGGAGATTGAAAAAAACTCCTCTAGGGCTGTCCACAAAAAGTTCCGCACGCCCATATTCTCTTTCATTGGTTTTCTTGACCTTTCCTCCAAATATATGAGTAATTAACTGCGCACCATAACAAATACCTAATATAGGAATTTTTAATTTGAAGATTTCTTTATTAGGCAAGGGAGCGCCTTTGTCATATACACTTAAAGGCCCGCCAGAGAGCACGATTCCTTTTGGTTTCATTTCTAAGATTTCATCAATGGAAATATTATAAGGAACAATCTTGCTAAAAACCTTACTTTCACGAATACGCCTCGCAATAAGCTGTGTGTATTGTGATCCAAAATCTAAAACTAAAACAATGTCCTTATTCTTCATTAAAATTCCTCGATTCTTTGATTATTTACCCATACCAATTTTTTGGCCAATCTGAAAAACTTTGCCCTCTGTCTGAATAGATGGAGCAATAATAATTTCTACATCATTCATCTCTTTAATATTTTTTGCACCTAAAGAACCCATGGATGTTTTTAATGCGCCAACAAGATTTTGTGAACCATCATCAACTTTAGCCGGCCCAATAAGAATTTGCTTTAAAGTTCCAGTTGTTCCAACGCGAACACGCGTCCCTCTTGGAAGATTAGCATTCGGCGTTGCCATACCCCAATGACATCCACCGCCTGGAGCCTCTTTTGCTCTAGCAAAAGCAGAGCCAACCATAACCGCATCCGCACCAGCAGCAAAGGCTTTACAAATCTCGCCTCCAATACGCATACCACCATCTGTGATGATTGGAATATATTTACCATGACGTGTATAAAAATGATCCCGCGCAGCAGCACTATCTACTGTCGATGTAATTTGCGGAACACCGATACCTAAAACACCACGTGTCGTACAAGCCGCTCCTGGACCAATGCCAACCAAAAGCGCATCGATGCCCTGCTCCATCAACTCAAGAGCAACGTCGTAAGTAACGCTGTTTCCGATAATAACTGACATCTTTGTGGATTTACAGAATTTATTGATATCTAAAACTTTATATTCGCTAGAAATGTGATCGACTGTCGCAACTGTAGACTGAACAACAAATACATCACAACCTGCTTCTTGAGCGATAGCGCCAAATCGTTTAGCATTTTGAGGAATACAGCTAACAAATGCTGGCACTTTGGCTTTCTTAATTTGCTCAACGCGTTTAGCAATTAATTTTTCTTTAATAGGAGGTAAATAAAGATTTTGAACTAATTTTGTGGCTTCATCAGCAGAAACATTAGAAATTTGACTAAGAACTTCTTTTGGATTTTCATATCGAGTTTGAACGCCATCAAGATTTAAAACCGCAATTCCGCCTAATTTACCCATAGAAATCGCAAAATCAACATCTACAACCCCATCCATCGCAGCAGCCAAAATCGGAATTTTAAACTTCATTTTCCCTAATTTCCAGCTAATATCAACCTCATTTGGGTTAACCGTAGTGCGTCCAGGCACCAAAGCAACCTCATCAAACCCATAACAACGTCTTCCTCTTCGTCCAATCCCTATCCATTCAGCCATTTTATGTAACCTCCTTGAATATATATATTTTGATGCCTTCAATAGACAATTTTTATAAACTTAGAAACATATAATATACTTATATTAATCTTAAATGTCAATATAAAAATATAATAGATAAGAAAATGGGCAAGGGTCTCTTAGGACCCTTGCCCACATTATTTTCTATAAAAATAGATGTTTTTTGCGTTTATTTTAAACGCAATTACATCATTCCGCCCATGCCACCCATGCCTGGAGGCATCATTGGCATAGCTGGTTTTTCTTCAGGAATATCTGTCACCAAAACTTCTGTTGTTAGAAGAAGTGCTGCGATACTTGAAGCATTTTGAAGCGCAGTACGCGTAACTTTTGTAGGATCGATAACGCCAGACTCAAACATGTCTACGTAAGAATCTTTGTTGATATCATATCCAATATTAACTTTTTCTTCTTTTAGTTTCTGAACAATCACAGAGCCATCAAGGCCAGCATTTTCACAAAGCTGACGAATAGGTTCTTCGATGGCACGCTTAATAATATTAATGCCTGTGACTTCATCACCTTTAGCTTTAATCGCATCTAAAGCAGCGATCGTTCGAAGAAGCGCAACTCCACCTCCTGGAACAATGCCTTCTTGAAGAGCAGCGCGAGTTGCGTGAAGAGCATCTTCTACGCGAGCCTTCTTCTCTTTCATTTCAGACTCTGTCGCAGCTCCAACATTAATAACCGCAACGCCACCAGCAAGCTTAGCTAATCTTTCTTGAAGCTTTTCGCGATCATAGTTAGAATCTGTTTTTTCAATTTGATTATTGATTTGAGCAATGCGAGCCATGATCTCTTTCTTTTTGCCAGCCCCTTCAATAATTGTTGTATTTTCTTTGTCAATCTTGACTTTTTTTGCTGATCCTAAATCATCAACTGTAACATTTTCAAGCTTAAGACCAAGCTCTTCTGTAATAGCACGTGCGCCAGTTAAAACAGCAATATCTTCTAGCATTGCTTTTCGTCGATCACCATATCCTGGAGCTTTAACCGCAGCGCAAGCAATTGTCTTACGAATATTGTTAACAACCAAAGTTGCCAATGCTTCGCCTTCAACCTCTTCACAAATAATTAAGATTGATTTTCCAAGCTTAGCAACTTGTTCAAGCGCTGGAACTAAATCTTTGATGTTACTAATCTTTTTTTCATAAATAAGGATAGATGGATTTTCAAGTTCGCATTCCATCTTTTCCATATCTGTAGAAAAATATGGAGAAAGATATCCTTGATCAAATTGCATACCTTCAACAACCTTTAGCTCAGTTTGCATTGTTTTAGACTCTTCAACTGTAATAACACCGTCTTTTCCAACAACGCTAAAAGCTTCAGCTAAATTCTTTCCAATCGTTACATCCCCATTCGCAGCAATTGTTCCGACTTGCTGAACTTCTTTATTATTTTTATTATCAACTTTCTTAGAAAGTTTTTCTAATTCTGCAATAATTACTTCAACCGCTTTTTCGATGCCTCTTTTAAGAGCCATAGGATTAGCGCCTGCTGTTACATTCTTCAATCCTTCACGATAAATCGCTTCAGTTAAAACTGTTGCTGTTGTTGTTCCATCACCAGCAAGATCAGATGTCTTCTCAGCAACTTCTTTAACCATTTGTGCGCCCATATTTTCATAAGGATCTTTTAAATCAATTTCTTTCGCAACGGTAACGCCATCTTTAGTAATTGTCGGTGAACCAAATTTCTTATCCAATACCGCATTACGTCCTTTTGGCCCAAGTGTAACTTTAACTGCTCTTGCAAGTTGCTCGACACCTTTAAGGATTGCGCGTCTTGCTTCTTCATTAAAAATAAGTTGTTTTGCCATTTTCTGACTCCTTTAAATTAATTAATTGAATTACTTTTTGAAAACTGCTAAAACGTCTTCTTCTCGCATAATCAAAAGATCTTCATCTTCTTTAGTCTTAATCTCTGTTCCGCTGTACTTACCATACAAAACGCGATCACCTTCTTTAATCTCCATCGCTTGAATACTACCGTTATCAAGCATTTTGCCTTTTCCAACAGCAATCACTTTACCTTCTTGCGGCTTTTCTTTTGCTGAATCAGGAAGAATGATTCCTCCCTTTGTTTTTTCCTCTGCCTCAAGTGGCTTAACAATAATTCTGTCTGCCAATGGTTTGAGTTGCATTGCGACACCTCCTTTAAATTGTGTATCTTGTTATATAGCTTGAATTTTCATTCTTCTAAGAATTTAAATTCAAAATTAGCACTTACCATCTAAGAGTGCTATTATGCAAACTTTTAAAAAAATGTCAAGATTTTTTTAAAAATGCTTTTAAAAGACTAGGATTACAATTTAGATCGGAAGGTTAACAGCATGCCTTTAAAAACGATCTTATCGTCGATAGCATCAACTTTTTTATGCAAAAACTTCTTCATCAATTTAGCATGTCCACCGGTTAAAATAATACGAGGTTTTTTCTTGAGTTCTTTTGAAATTCTTAAAATAAGCCCATCTAAAAGAGCTCCATATCCATGAAAAATTCCACTTAAAATGCTTTCATTCGTGGTGCGGCCAATTAAGGATTTTGGCCGCGCAATCTTAACATTTGGTAAAAGCGCAGTGTTTCTAAAAAGTGATTGTGCCGTTAAATGAATTCCGGGTACGATAATGCCTCCTCGATACCCTCCCTGACAAGATACAATATCAACAGTAATCGCGGTTCCCAAATCAATAACAATCGCTGGGCATCCATATAGTTCGCGAGCCGCATACCCGCAAATCAATCGATCTTGACCAACTTGTCGAGGCCTCTGATAACAGTTCTTAATTGGAACTTTAAGACTTTTGCCGACAATGAGAGGCGCTTGACATAGCTCTTTCTTTAAAATAGCTGTTACCAAAATTGACATCTTTGGCACAACGCTACAAACAATACTTTGATCTAATTTCTTGTACTTTTTCTTAGCTTTTGTAATAGCAGTTAAAAATGTTTTCTTAAATAACGGCTTAGACAGTCTCGTCTCAATAGATGCATGCAAAACAATTTTATTTTTCTTTACAATCGCGATCGCTGCAGAAGTGTTTCCGATATCGACTAATAATAAATTTTTTTTCACCCTACAAAGCCTCCAAAGCTGTTTTGGCATTTACTAAACCAGGGTCAATCTCAAGCGCTTTTTCAAGAAGTTCTCTTGCTTTGCCCTGCTGATTTTTCTTTTGATACACCAAACCTAAACCATAATAACCCCAAGAATAATTTTTGTCTACGAAATTGACTTCTTCAAAATATTTTGCCGCCTCATCATATTGACCTAAAAAATAATATGTAATGCCAACATTGTAGAGCGTTTTAACATCTTGAAAATTTAATACAAGTGCGGCTTTAAAATGCTCTAGTGCTTTTATGTGTTCATTTTGAAGTCCATAAAATTTCCCGATACTGTTTTGAATACGAAGCTCTGGCGCTTCAGGATACTCAAGCGCTTTAAGATAAGATTTAAGGGCCTTGTCATTATATTCTTCACCATAAAAATGATATGCATCAGCTAAATATAAATGCGGACGATAGCTTCCAGGTGTTTTTTTAATCGTATCTGCCCAAAGCGTAATATCATTTTTCCAGACATAATTTCGCGCAACAGTTTTTTGTGCATACAACACAAATATAATCAAAAATCCCAAGATTACAAGCAATCGTGTTTGCCTCTCATTTGAATTCTTAAAAGAAGTCGCTGCCTTATAAAGAAGAAATCCCACAAAAAAACAATATGCCACAGAGGGAAAATACATAAACCGCTCTGAAAAAAGTCCTCCAATTGGAATGATGTTAGAAATCATAATGCTACTTATAAAAAACCATCCGATAAAAAAGGACACAGCCGGGCTTCTTTTGGCAAACACCACAGCGTACAAGATTAAAAATAAGACAGAAAAAACAGACACAAAAATTTTAACCACCGTCAAGCTAATGACGGGATCAATTAAATAAAATGCAGTCAAATTTGCTGGAAAAACTAAAATAAAGAAATACTTTAAAAACGTATAAAAAATGGTAGCCACATGATCCAAAATACCGCTGCTAGCCATAATATTAAACTCAAGATTCATATTCCAAAATCCTAACGCTGTTTGTTTTCCGAATACAAGAAATCGCAAAAGAATATAAAATACAGCTGGTGTGATTAGAAATAAATATAGCTTCCATTTTTTCAGAATTCTTGAGACTGAGTAACTTGAACAAAAATAGAAATCATATAGAGCAAAAATTCCAGGCAAAATAATTGCTTCTTCTTTTGAGAACACAGAAAGCAAAAAAAGTATAGCAGACAAAATGATATATTTCATTTTACGCATGGAGTCACTCTTAATAAATGCCCAAAACGAAAAAAGCGCAAGAAACGATGCTAAGATACCCATATAATTAAAAATCGGCGCTACTGCCTCGACATGAATAGGATGAACAGCAAAAATTAAAGAAGATAAAAACGGCACAAAGAAATTCTTAGCAATTTGCTTAATAATAAGAAAAACCAAAAAACAATTTAAAAAATGAATAATTACGCTCATCAAATGAAAACCAAACGCATTTAATCCCCAAAGCTTATAATTTAAAACTAAAAAAATCATCGAGACTGGACGATAATATCCACTTGGCTTTTCTATCGGCGTCATAACCGCAACGTCAGTTAAAAGAAAATCTTTTAAATTCCCTAAATCTCGGATGTAGTGATTGTCTAAAATTAAATAATGATCGTCGTAGGAATAATCGTTAAAAAGCGCATTGCCAAAAATCAGAAATACAGCAGCTGCCAGAATGAAGAAAACAAAAATGTTACTCTTTAGAAACGAATGATTCATTTGCCTTCAGCTCCTTTATCTTATCTCGAATTAACGCAGCTTTCTCAAAAAGTAAATTACGCGCTGCCAAATCCATATCTCGCTCAAGATCGGCGATCAAGTTTGAAAAACTATGTTGCTCTTGATCTTGACCAGAAACATCCAAAACCATCTTTTCTGCCTTGCTAAACTCTTCAATTCCTTTTTGAATTTCTTTTTTAATTGTTTGAGGTTCAATGTTATTTTTTTTATTAAAAGCCGTTTGAATCTGTCTTCGTCGATCGCTTTCCTGCATAGTTGCTTTCATGGCAGCACTAATTTTATCTGCATACATAATGACCTTGCCGTTCACGTTTCGCGCCGCTCTTCCAGAAACCTGGATAAGCGATTTCTCAGAACGCAAAAATCCTTGCTTGTCTGCATCCAAAATCGCAACCAATGAAACCTCAGGAAGATCGAGCCCTTCTCTTAATAAATTAACGCCAACTAAGCAATCAAAATTCTTCATACGAAGATTTTGTAAAATCTTTACACGATCAATCGTCTCAATATCACAATGCATATATTTTACCTTAATTTCTTTTTTCTCAAGATAACTTGTCAAATCTTCTGACATTTGCTTAGTCAGCGTCGTAACTAAAACTCGCTCATTTTGCTTAGCCCTCATTTGAATTTCTTTGGCCAGATCATCGACTTGGCCTTCCGTAGGTCTAACATCAATCGGAGGATCAACAATTCCCGTAGGACGGATAATCTGCTCAACAATTTCGCCCTTACTCTCTTTGGTCTCAAACGTACCGGGTGTCGCTGAAACGTAAATTCTTTGGCCTATGATATCACAAAATTCTTTGAATTTTAGTGGACGATTATCCAAACATGATGGTAAACGAAACCCATGCTCCACCAATGTTTTTTTACGCGAACGATCCCCTTCGTACATACCGTTCAGCTGTGGAATCGTGACATGAGACTCATCAATAATAACTAAAAAATCTTTTGGAAAATAATCTAAAAGTGTATACGGACGGCTCCCTTGCGGCCGATCAGAAAGCAACCTTGAATAATTTTCAATTCCATGACAATATCCCGCTTCCCTTAACATTTCCATGTCATAGCGTGTGCGAGAATTGAGACGTTGCGCTTCTAAAAGCTTCCCCTTTTTCTTTAAAACTTTAAACTGATCTTCAAGCTCTTCTTCAATTCGCACAATACCAGATTCGATTGCATCTTGCGACATCACAAAATGTTTAGCAGGATAAATAACAATCTTTTCTAAATTCAAAAGCACATCCCCTGTCACAGGATCAATTTGAGAAATCTTTTCAATCTCATCTCCAAAAAACTGAATACGAAGAGCATCTCTTCGATAAGCCGGAAAAACTTCAACCACATCGCCTCTAACGCGAAACTTTCCGCGAGAAAATTCATAATCATTTCGCTCGTATTGAATATCGACGAGCTTCATCAAGAACTCATCGCGATCCATTTCCTGATTTTTCTCAAGACAAAATAAAAAATCTTTATATTCTTGTGGAGAACCCAGATTATAAATGCACGAAACGCTAGAAACCACTATCGTGTCACGACGAGACATCAAAGATGTTGTCGCCGATAATCTTAACTGATCAAGCTGATCATTAATAGACGCATCTTTTTCAATATAAACATCTGTTTGAGGAATATACGCTTCAGGTTGATAATAATCGTAATAGCTAACAAAATATTCGACGGCATTATCGGGGAAAAAATCTTTAAACTCACCATAGAGTTGCGCAGCGAGTGTTTTGTTGTGGGAAATAACTAAAATAGGACGATTGACTTTTTCGATAACATTAGCAAGCGTAAAAGTTTTTCCGCTTCCCGTTACACCCAAAAGAACTTGGGCGCCTATGCCATCTTGGAGACTTATACTTAAAGCCTTGGTCGCCTTTTCCTGTTCGACAACAGGACGAAACCGACTTTTTAAAACAAATTGATCCATAAGACGATTATAACTTATTTTATCTCAAGCTGATTCGAGATAAGCTTAAATATTTTATTAGCAACACCGTCATTTCGATAGCCATCAAAATTCTTTAGTGCGGTTGATAGCGTTGAGAAATAACGGATATCAACATCTGTTTCTTGACCACTTTCCCTAACTAAAACATTGATCGTCATATATCGTGATCCTAAAAACATTCTTCTTTCTCGAACATCAGTAAAAATCAAAACCTGACGAATCTCATTATCGCGGGAGGCTTCGCTCTGTTCAAAAACAACAGGATGTGTTTGCTTGGAAATTTTCCATCCTGTTTTTTCAAGTGCAGCAATAGTAGCGCTGAGTGTTGTGTCATAATCCGCATAAAATGACTGTATGTAAGAATTTTCCGAACTGACATATTGCGGCATTTTGACAGTGACGCATCCCGAAGAAATAACAACTAATAATGCTAAAACAATAAGTCCGATACTGCGCGTATAATTTCTTTGTTTTAGTTTAAGCATGTGTCTCCTCCTTAGCAAATTTTTCCATGTTTATAAGGACGTTTTTTATTCTTTGCCGCTTTTTTCTCAATTTCCTTAGTAATATCAATATCAAGTCCTCCGCACAAATCAAAAAGGCGGATAAATGTATCTGCAATTTCTACTTTGAAATTATCATGATCTTCTACACGATGAGATTCCATGGCCTCAGCCAACTCAGTCACAATCAACATCAGCGCTTCACCAATATTGCGTTTTTGATCCCAAAACCCTTTTTCAACAGCCGTGTCGTGGCAAAGTTTCGTGAGTTGTTGCAAATTCATATTTTCCATAATTGTCTCTGTCACATTATACTCCTTGATAAGCATGATTTGATAAAAACTTTTCCATATCCTCCGGTAACGGAGCCGTAACCTTAATCATCTTTTTTGTCATTGGATTTTGACATTCCAATGTGTACGCATGCAATGCTATACGTCTAAATTTTAACAAATAATCTTTTGCGAATGCATATTTTCTTTCACCAACAAGAGGATGCCCCATTTGACTTAAATGAATGCGAATTTGATTTGTTCGTCCAGTTTTAGGAAAAACTTCAAGAAAACTAAAGTCTCTCCCTTGGTCCAACACACGATAATCTGTCTCGGCGAAACGTCCCTTTACCCTTGAACGATACTTCTGAGCATCGAAATCTTTAATGACAGACTTGATTTGGCCGCTCTTCTTTTTCAGAACACCTTGAACAATGGCTGCATATTTCTTTCCAACTTGTCGACTTTTAAAAGCATCCATCATGCATTTCTGATTACTTTTTCCCCATGCAAAAATAATAACGCCTGACGTATCGCGATCCAAACGATGACATGGATAAAGTTTTGACGTCTTTTCGTCAGCCTTTTGCCAATTGACAATATTAACTAGTGTTCGCTGTTCTTTTTTAGGTGTAGGAATAACAAGTAGACCTGCAGGTTTGTCGAAGACAACATATTGATCATCTTCATACAAAATCGCAATCGGCTTAGATTGTGACGCCTTAAGACTCTTCGGACTCGTCTTCATACTGCGACTGCAATAATCCTGCAATGTAGTTTAACTTTTTAATGATGAGGATCGGAAAAACGATAATCCAAGCCTGAAAAACTAGAGATAGCAAAACCTGGAGAGGTGTTATCGATACTGTGACGCCATTTTCCATAATATAAAACTTTCTTTTTAAAACTTAATTACTAAGTGAGATCTTATTTTTCAGGATGACATCGATATATTGAGAAATGAACTTTTTGTCTTTATCTTTGATGTCGTTGAAATAAATGGCCGTGCGAAAACCTTTTTCGCCCTCCTGTGGCTGCGAACGTACCACGACTCCACAGCAAGATATCTTTTTTACAATCGTTTTATTTTTTTGCTTCATCGGAAGCAAGAGCTGAATCTTAAGCTTGGTCATGGGCTCCATCGGCTTGTCTACCAGACAATAAGCCCCAGAACAACTTAAGTTCTTGCTTTCGGTCACAATGTCAAAATCCTCGCTAGAAATCTTCAAAGGAATATTATTATCCACGCGAGGATCTTTTCGTCTTTCACTAGAAGACATGATCACTTTTTATGACTCCGTTTCTTCTGTAGATCCTGCTTTTGCTTCTTTATTCATTTTTACCCAGCAATTTTTATTACAAAAATATTGCCCATTTCGATAATATTTCTTTGCCTTTAAAAGATGCTTTTTGCATGCAGGGCAATTCGTTACTTGTTCTTCTTTTTCCTTAGCCATAGTGTAATTCTACTCCTTTCTTAAGAATAAAACCAATATATTTATTATTTTATTTGAGAGATTGTATTAATTGATATGGGATCCAACGTATTGGCAGATATCTTTTCGAACTTCTGTGTTTGTATCTTCAAACTCTACACCTACTTGATAACGATCCGAATATGGAATCCTGTGGGCCCAAGCAACATGCCCTTTTGCCATTAACACATCAGGAATCCCGGATAAACGAAACTTAAAGACCATATCTGTATTGGGACGCACAAAACGGTTAAAATTAACACAAAGCCCACCCTCACTAATATCGGCTCCAAGGCAGCCTCCTGCATCATCATCAGGATCTGTGAACAAATAAGATATTGGCTCTTTAAAGTTGACTCTCTGAAATATGCGTTTTTCGATTTTATCTTGATTTTCAATAAACATGCCACTTCTCCTTAATGTGTTTTAAGGTTCCGTGGCTAATTAAAGTATAGCATATTTTTTTAGAGCGGCAACCACTTTTTTTTCATGCATTTATGGACTTTACCAAAAACCATTCACATGATATAATTCACTTCATGTATAAGCAATTCTATGAACTTAAAGAAAATCCTTTCAATGTAACATCAGACCCGTCATTCTTTTTTTCCAGCGCTCATCACTCTGAGGCATTTTCTCATCTAACTTACGGCATCCAGCAACGCAAAGGCATCATCCTCATTACTGGTGAAATTGGAACCGGCAAAACAACACTTTGCCGTGCACTTTTAAACGCCCTTGATCAAAAAACAAAGACTGCTTTTATCCTTTATCCAAATTTCTCAGAACTTCAGCTCTTGCAAATGGTTATAAAAGACTTTGGCATTGAAGTCAAAAGCAAAAATAAATCTGCAATCATCAGCGCCCTAAACGACTTTTTGCTTAACGAAACGAGTCACGGGAATAATGTGGTTTTGATTATTGATGAATCGCAAAATCTTAAAGAATCCCAACTCGAGCAAATCCGGCTTTTGTCTAACCTGGAAACTGAAAAAGAAAAACTTTTGCAGATTATTCTTGTAGGTCAACCTGAATTGTGCCAAAAGCTAAAATTAACATCTTTGCGCCAGCTGAATCAGCGCATTTCAATTCGTTGTCATATCAAACCACTTGAAAAAACAGAACTTAAGAAATATGTCGTGCATCGCCTCAAGATTGCTGGATCTGATGGGAAGATCAAGTTTACGAATGAAGCGATTGATGAAATTTATCAATATTCAGCTGGGACGCCCCGATTGATTAACATTGTTTGCGACAGAGCGCTTTTGGCTGGATTTATTGCAGAAACATTTACGATCGACTTTGCCATTATCAAGAAATGTGTTGAGGAGCTAGAATAGCGATGAGCATCATAAACGAAGCCCTCAAGAAGACTCAATCTATTTTAAGTAGCCAAAAAAATCAAGACGATCCAACTCAAAAAGACCCATGGATTAAAGCCGCTATGCTAATTATTATTGGCGGATTTCTAGGATGTGCTATTGTTTTTGGCACAATTATTCTATCAAACAACAACACATTGCCAAGCAAACCTTTGGAGAATGCGAAAACCATAAACGCAAATTCTTCATCGTCAACACCTAAGGATGCAACGGTCAAAAAACAACCTGCCGCTTCTTCAGGTATTGAGCTAAATGGTATTATGCAAACGGGCGATCAATACATGGCGCTTATCAACAACAAAATTGTTCGTCAAGGCGATGCCATCGACGACAAGAAGGTCTTAGATATTACAGAAAATAGTGTGAAAATTTTTGATAACGGAGAAGTGTTTGTCTTAAAACTAAACCCTTAAAGTTTTAAGCGCAGTAACTTTTGATTGTCTTTTGAATCAGCGGTAAAGAAATTCCTTCCATTACGCAAACCTGCCCTACTTTTCTCGGAAGTACAAATCGATTCTTTTTAGAAATATTCTTTTTATCATGCGCCATGGTTTTGATCATACTCGCAACATTAACATTTTTAATTTTCTCAGGCAATCCAATCTCTGATAAAAGATCTTCGATTAATCTTAAATTCTTCTGACTAAAAATTCCCATAGTACAAGCAATAGAGCCCGCCACACGCATCCCGATGCTGATGGCCTCTCCATGCTGATACCGATCATAAGAACTTGCTGCCTCAATCGCATGACCAACTGTGTGTCCAAAATTAAGAATGGTTCGGATGCCCTTCTTCTCTTTTTCGTCCTTTGAAACAACATCCGCTTTAATGCGACTACACTTTAAAACAACATGGCTAAGTGCAAACAAATCGCGCAACAACAGCTTTTTAGAATTTCGTTTAATATAGCCAAACAAATCTTTATCTTTGATGACGCCGTATTTAACAGCTTCGGCCAGACCGTTCTTAACCTGTCTTTGGCTTAATGTTTTAAGAAGCGCAACATCACTAAAAACTAATTTAGGCTGATAAAATGCACCTACTAAATTCTTTCCAGCAGGCAAATCAATAGCGACTTTACCGCCAATCGCTGAGTCCGTCTGCGCTAAAAATGTCGTCGGTACTTGAATGCAAGGAATTCCTCTTTTGTATATAGAGGCCACGAAACCAGCTAGATCACCAACAACACCACCTCCGAGGGCGATAACAAAAATCTTTTTCTTCACATCATGCTGTGCAATCTTCTGAATCACATCAAATGCAACTTTTTGAGACTTACTTTTTTCAGTATCTAAAACACAAAAGAATTTCACCGATATTCTTGATTTCTTTAAACTCTTAGCTAAAACATTACCATAGAGCTTTTTAATCAAAGGATTAGTGATAACAACTGCATCGTCACCTATTTTAAGCGATTTTATTTGATTTCCAATCTTAGGCAGGATATTATGTCCAACAATAATCTTATAACTGTTTTCCTTTAAAGAAACGCTCACATGTTTCATAAATGAACTCCTAAATAACTTGCCAATTGAATAACGACAGGCCAAACAATACGTCTTAAAGCTCCAAAATATAATAACAGAAAAACAATGATAATGCCATATCTCTCAAGCTTTGCATAAAGATAAGCATATCTCGCAGGCAAAAGCCCCATAACTAAACGAGACCCATCTAAAGGAGGAATCGGAACAAGATTAAAAACAGCCAAAACTAGATTAATCAAAATTCCCATTTGAAGAATAAAAGTACCAACTGGAATAATATTGCTTCTTAAAATAATGCTTAAAGCAAACGCCAGCACGATGTTCGTCATCGGACCTGAAAGACCAACCAATATCATGTCTCGTTTTGGATTTCGAAGCCGTGCAAAATTAACAGGAACAGGCTTAGCCCAACCTAAAATAACCGGCGAACCAACAACAACAAGCATAATTGGCAAGATAATCGTACCTAAAAAATCAACGTGTTTGATGGGATTAAGCGTTAAACGTCCACGCTCTTTAGCAGTAGGATCTCCTAATCGATAAGCAACCCAACCATGAGCGCATTCATGAAGAATAACAGAAAAAAAGAAAATAAGAGCAATAATAAAAAAGCTAGCCATATCCGTCATAAGAGAGGGCCTACTTTTCTACCTTTTCTTCTTTCTTTTCTTCGCCTTCTGCAGGTTTTTCTTCGGCCTTTGACTTTCGAGCTTTCACTTTGACAATCTTTGTTTTCGGTAAAGATGTCACTTCACCGCCCTCTTGCCATTTGCCTTTTTTCATTAAATCTTTAATGCGCTGAATCCGCGATAAAACGGTCTTGTGCTGAGCGCCTGCAGAATCAATTTTAAGTGATGGATGAATCGACATTTTACAATCTCCTAACTAAACAGTCTTTATATTTATTCTTTAATTTGGTCGAAAAGCCTTCTGCTTCGTCGTGCTCAAGAAATTTTCCCGCACAAACAACTAAATGACTTCCCTTTTGGACAATAAAAATTTCATAGCCCTTTTTCTTTAAACTTAATGCTTCTTTTTCCGCATACTTATGCGTCTTAAACGAAGCAACCTGAACAGTGTAAAAATTTTCTGGTAATCCTTTTAGAATCGAAGGCTCAGCTGCCTCTTGTTCAACACGCTCTTCAGCTTCCTTCGCCACAAAAACCGTATTTTCTTCGACAGGAATCTCTGCTACCTTTAAAATTTCAGGCTCTATTGAAACATTTTGAATCTGGCTCAAAGCATGCTTATCTGCCAACACAACCCTTTTTCCTCTTTCAACCCCGAACGAGAAGGATACAATAATACCCATAAATAGTAAAACAGTCAAGACAATAATGTTCTCAAGGGTCAAGGTGATGCTAGAAAAGAAAAACTTTGGTTTTTCAGAATCTTGAGCCTCACGAGATGCTCCAGGAAAAAGTTCAAACTGTGTTTGTTTATAATTAATATTCATATATTTATTATATGGCTATCGAGCCATTGAGCTCAAGTATTTTTTACACTTTGTTTGACGTGCAAGTTTACAAAAAACATCTACAACAACCGGATCAAATTGTGACCCTTTTTGCTTTTGCAATTCTTTTAATATCTCAGAAAAATTCTTACCTTTTTTATAAGAACGACCAGAAATCATGGCTTCAAAAGCATCTACAACAGCCATGACGCGTGCCCCCATAGGAATGTCTTCTCCAGACAATCCCGATGGATAACCCATGCCATTATACCATTCATGATGATATAACACGATTGGCAAAATCGGTCTTAAAAACGCAACCGGCTTAATCAGCTCCACGCTTTTTTGAGGATGTTTCTTTATTTCCTTAAATTCTTTTGGCGTTAATCGGCTTGTTTTAGACAAAACGTCACCCGGCACATCCACAGATCCCGCATCATGCAAAATGCTAGCATATTCAAGGCACTCAATATCTCTTTCTTTCATGTTAAGCTCTTCAGCTAAACATCGAACAACATGATAATAAACAGACGCATGACTTGACTTGTTTAAAGAGCCATGTTTTTCAAAAAACTTGCCCATAGATTTAATGCTATCCAAAATGACTTTCTGCTGCATCTCATGCAACTGAAGATTCTTAACGGCAGTGACAACCTGCTCTGCTAAAACAGACAACACCTCTTTATCAAAATCATCAAATGGGCGCTCTGTTTTTTTGCGGCGCATAAAAACAGCGCCAATATTTTCATCGCTGACAAGCGGCAGCCCTATAAAACGGCTACGAACAACCACTCCGCCTTTAGCAACAAGCCTTTCTTCTTTCGATATTTTCTTGAAATCTGATTTCTTCTCAAGAAGAATATTGACTTTACCATTAAAAATCGCAATAAATTTTAACTTCTTAGTTTGCTCATCAAAAACATGCACACACGAAGAGCTAGCGCCAACAAGTTGACAAATAATACGCGTCAAACGAATCAAAAGCTCTTTAGTGTTATAGGTCGAATTGACAAGACGATAAACCATATGAACAGCTGCGATAACACGCCTGTATTTTTCTCGGGAAAATAAGCGATAATGCGTCTTTAAATTCATTATATTAGATCAACTTTTTGTATTCGGACAAAGCCGTACGATCTGTCATGTCGGCAATAAAATTACAAATAATTTCTTTTTTTTCTTCCTTGCTATATTTTTCATCTCGATCATAGACGTCATAAGGCAGCTGATGAGGATTATCTTTGTAAACTTTAAAAAGTTCTCGAATAACTCTCTTAGCTTTGGTTGTCATGCGATCAACACGATAATGATGATACAGCTTCTTTTTAACAAGATCTTGGAGCTTACTACGCTCCTGATGCATTTGGTCGCTAAATCGAATAATATCCGTCCCTTTTTTTGATGTCCTAAAATCGCCTATTGACTTAAATGCTCTTTTCTCAAGCTCTGCATCCGAACTTTGCAAAAGATCAACAACCTGAATATTAATTAAATTCTTAATAATCTGATTACGTTCAATAATCTCACTTATGTTCTTTGTTTTTCCCTGAATTCCACCAAGCACACGCATCCAGAGTTCACTTTCTTCTAAATCTTCCTTGTTAATATATTTCGAAGCAAGACCATCATCAATATCATGGCTAAGATATGCTAACTCATCAGCTCGATCAACAACTTTTGCTTCTAAGGTCAAGAATTTTGCTGAAAGTTCTTTTTCATCTGACGGAACATCATATGTGGTCTCGTGAGCTAAGATGCCTGCTAGAGCTTCTCTTGTTAAATTCAGTCCTTCAAAATCAGGATATCGCTTTTCTTTCTTAACAATCTCGTAACTTCTTTTGTTATGATTAAATCCACTAACCTTATGTCGTCCTATTATACGATTGACAAGCCCATCAATCTTCTTTTCTTCTCCCATAATCTCGTCTAGCGCGTCTTCGCCAGCGTGCCCAAAAGGCGCATGACCAAGGTCGTGAGCAAGCGCAATCGCTTCAATTAAATCCTCATTAAGCCTTAAGCTACGACCAATGGTTCTTGCAATTTGTGCAACTTCTATAGTATGGGTTAAGCGTGTTCGGTAATAATCACCCTCAGAAATCGGATAATAATCATCCTCAAAAATAGGAAAAACCTGTGTTTTATATTCCAGGTTTCGGAATGCTCTTAGATGTACAATGCGATCTCGATCACGCTGATAGCAAGTGCGCTTACTATCAAGAGGCTCTTCATGAAAACGCCCACCGGAATCCTTGCTACACATGGCATAAGGAGCTAAATTCTTTACTTCTAATTGCTCAATTTCTTCTCTTGTCCGCATTGACTAATTTCTCGCGTAATGTTTCCAAAGATTGTGATATCACTTTTGAATCTGTTGTCACTGGCATAAAGTTCACATCGCCCTTCCAGCGCGGCACCACATGAACATGGAGGTGTCCAGGGAATCCTGCTCCTGCGATACGCCCAATATTAATGCCAATGTTGTATCCTTGAGGCTTTAAAACCTCTTCTAAAAGATCCTTGACCTCTTCCAATAGATTAAATAAATCATACTTTTCTTCTTTTTTCAACTTTTTTAAATCGCTAACATGTCGGTTAGGGATAATTAGAGCATGTCCATTATTGTAAGGAAAGATATTCAAAACCGCGAAACAATACTCTGTTCTTTTAAAAATATAATTTCTCTTATCCGCCTTACTTGCAAAAATATTACAAAAAACGCATCCTTTTGTTTTCTTGTGTATCGCCGTTACATATTTAGACCGCCAAGGAGCCCAGAGCCTTTTAACTTTCATCAATTTTTATAATCCTTCCCTCAATGTGATCCGTGATATCCAAAACACCGTAAGAACGAAACGGTGCAAAGATTGTATCGGTAGCGCTACCTGGATTAAAAAAAAGAACGTTACCTGTTTTCTCATTCATAGGCTGATGCGAATGCCCAAAAATAATGGCATCGACTTTTTTCCCCTTAAATTCTTTTTTGACACGATCTAATAGAAATCTTGGCGTGCCTTCACCGTGAAACAATCCTATCGAAAATGATTCACAATTAATAATTTGGCTTTTCGGCAGGATATTTCTCAAACTCGCTCCATCCATGTTGCCATAAACAGCTTCAACTTTACAAAATTTCTTTAATCCATTAAGATCTTCTATCGAACAGAAATCTCCCACATGAATAATGAGATCGACTGTTTTAAGATCATCTAAAACTTCTTTAGATAATGTGCGAGAATGAGTATCGGAAAGGACGCCTATTTTCATTTTACAATATAAGGTTTGTCGTACATGTTTAACAATAAATTTATCTCACCCTCACTCCAAATCCATGTCTTTTCTTGAAGCGCTTTTAGCCGTGCGCTATTTTCCAAATCTTTAAAAGAAATGATAACGCGTCTACGCGGCTTTTGGCTCAATTTCTTTGATTCGCTTAAGAATGCACTCACATCGCCTTCGGACAACGGTTCTTCGTTTAGAACGATAAACCATGCCTCATCTGACGAATAAGCCTTGATCACATCCAGATCTCGCTTAGAAGCACTTCTCATTTTCAATGGCTTGATTTTATAAAAGCACGGTAAACGATATCGTCGACCCTCAAAATTAAACGATTCGTTATCAAAACATTTTAAAAGATCCACAATGCGCAAAGACAATTCTTTTTGAGAAACCGATTGGAAGCTCGAAACAGATTCGCTTAATTCGACAGAAAAATGTTGTCTTTGGCGATCGAGGTCGCATCCAATAGAATTAAGTCTTTTCTGAAAAATATATTTTATCCAATACTTAAACAACTTATCCTTTAAATAATAAAAGCTTGCGCATTTCTCAACAATTCCAAACTCAATTAAAATTGACATTTTTTGCAAAATAAAACTTTTTCGAAGATCAGCATTTGCAGCGATGTCCTCTGTTTTGTGATGATGGTTAGCAAGCGCAATCAAAAGACTACAAACTTCACGGTTATTCTTACCCGGCGATAACTGGCTAATCATAATTTCAAAATGACGACTCAAAACACCCCATTTATCAAAAATTGTATTTTCAATGGCTTTGGATAATAGCGGTAAGAAAACTTCAGACTGATTATGGATTAAAGATAAATTCTTGATTTCACGAACGAGAATACTAAGATAAAATGGATGACCGCCTGTAAAATCAATTAAAAAGTTTTTCAGATCTCGGCTCATCTGTATGTCGGAAAGGCAATAGCCAATAAAGCTCTGACTTGTTTCCAGTTCAAATGGGCGAATGTCGACGATCTCAAAGTGACCAAATAAAAGCGATAATTTTTCAGACAAAATTTTTCGGGCAATGTTTTGCATCGAGCTTGCCATCAGATACAGACATCTTTTCTGCGTCATAATGCGTTTGCCTAATTCTTGAAACACATCTGTAATAGCAAGGTCTTCGAGATTATGAAACTCGTCTAAAATAATCAAACAAAACATTTTTGATTCTAGCGAAAAAACTTCTGGCAAAGAAATAAGCTGCCGATAGCTCTCCGCAAAACGTTTCTTATCAATATTAGACTGAATTCGCTTAATCACCTCAATGGTTTGAGGAATTTCCTTCTTTGTCGTTTCCATCAAAAGACTAAGATCGTCATGAAGAGCAAGTTGTTTTGATTTTGCAAAATTATACAAAATGCTTCCAACAAAATTACAGAAAATATATTTAAAATCTTTTTGATCTAGATCCAGATAAATCGTGATCAACTCTGGATCATCCAAATCAGAGACAAACTTATGAAGAATAGAAGTTTTCCCAATATGCTGAGGACCTAAAAGTGCGACGTTTTGACGATATCCATCTTTTAGATCAATAACGCGTTTCTTGAGAATCGCTAAAGTATTTTTTCGATCAAAAAAAAGTTTCTCTAAATCCATGATTTCTTTCTACATTTACGGCAAAAAATATAACGGGTTGCTGGCGATAGAATTCTTTCGAATTTCAAAATGTAAAAACGCCAACGAATCTTTTGTTCCAACCTTTGCAATCGGATCCCCTGATGCAACAAGATCTCCAACAGAAACTAAAATATCTGAATTCTGACCATATACCGTCAAATAACCATCCGCATGATCCACCATCACGGTCTGCCCATAGCCTGGGAGATAATCTGCAAAAACCACCTTCCCTCCACGGGACGTATAAACATCTTTACCAAGCGCAGACTTGATATCAATCCCATTATTGGCAGCATTCAAGTCTTGATTGCCAAAATAAGAAATGATCTTTCCCTTTACTGGCCACTTAAATTCATCGCTAACAAAAACTTCCTTAGTTGACGCAAGGGTCCTCTGTTCACTTGCACCAGGAATAAAAATCAATTGATTTTCCTGAATCTGAGCTGCATTAGAAATATTGTTTGCCCTCACAAGCTCTTCGACCGTTAAATCATACACTTTGGCAATACGCCAAAGGGTCTCTTTCTTTTTAGCCTTGTGATAAATCCCTCGCTGCTGATAACCCTGTCTTTTCAAAGAATCACGTGAATACGTTGCACAACCACTAATGGCTAAATACAGCAACGATAATAATATCAAACAAAATTTCTTTATATCTAGTCTCATCAAATTCTTAAAAGCGAGGGACGGGAGTCGAACCCGCGACGTCCAGCTTGGGAAGCTGACATTCTACCGCTGAATTACCCTCGCACTTCCCTCAAAATTTTCAAAATAAATTGGAAATCTTTCGCTCCAACTCATAAACGCGATAACGCATCTTTTTACACGCTAAAGCTTTTTTAGAATCCATCAATTTCATAAATTCTTCTAAAACACGAATCGATTCTTTGCTGCGCTGAGAATTAGCATAAAAAATATCTTCAATGCCTTTTCGCTTAAGCTCAGTAGCAACTGTTTTCTTACCGACATCTTTTAGAATATTTCGCGCACAAATAACATTCTTCTTGTGCCCATCTATAAAAGAACATGCCTGCGTCAATTGATGACGGATATTTTTATACTGCTCCGTTTCTTTTTTCCGATCAAGAACAAAACGTGCAATATCTTCACAAATTCTTAATCCCTCTTTAGCCCGATTCAAATTCACATCGACAACACGCAATATTTTCTTCTTTTCAATTATGCGCATTTCTTTAAAACCGCTTTAACAATATTCGTCGTTGAAAACCCTTTAAGATATTTGACAAGCTTAACTCTTCCACCATTAACTTTTACGATATCCTCGCCGACAATACCTTTTGATTTCCAGTCAGCCCCCTTAACAAGAACATCTGGCTTTAAAGCCTTAATCGTTTCATACGGCGTCTCCTCGCTAAAAATCGTAACGAAATCAACAGCTTCTAAGCCTGCGACAACACCCGCTCGTGATTCTTGAGACTGAATCGGCCTTCCTTTTGTCTTTATCTTTTTAACCGATGCGTCGCTATTGACGGCAACAATCAAAACATCCCGATCACCCTTAATCTTCTCTAAATAATTAACATGGCCAACATGCAAAAGATCAAAACACCCATTAGTAAAAATAATCTTCAAACCCTTCTTTCGAAGAGCAACGATTTTCTTCTTTAAAACAGTTAAGCTTACGATTTTCTTTTGCGTATTCATTTCTTACTAAACTTCTTCTCTACAAGTTCGCAAATAACATGGGCCAAGCAAATATGAGACTCTTGTACTCTCGCTGTATTTTTAGATGGAACAATGATGCTAATATCAGATGCCTTGGCGATCGCCCCACCTGCCCCTCCAGTCAACGAAATTGTTTTCATTCCAATTTTATTTGCCTTTTTAATCGCCTCTAGAACATTTTTAGAACTTCCGCTTGTTGACAAGCCAATAGCAATATCCTTAGCTGTGCCAAGACCTTCTATCTGGCGAGAAAAAACAATATCAAAACTATAATCATTGGCTAATGCCGTTAAAATAGAGGTGTCTGTCGTCAGGGCAATCGCAGGAATTGATTTTCTTTCTTCTTGAAATCGACCAATAAATTCTGCTGCCACATGCTGGCTATCAGCCGCAGATCCTCCGTTTCCAAACAAAATAATCTTGCCACCCTTTTTAAGTGTTCTTCCAATAGCATCAACCGCTTTGATAAGCGTATCAATATTCTTTTCAACTGCCTCTTGCTTAATAGTAATAGAATCTAAAATGATTTGATGAATAATTTTCTTCATAAATATCCTTAATAATCTTATTCGGCAAAAAAAACTTTTGCCATGTCATAAATTTCCATGTTGACTGTTTTACGTTCTTCAACAGCACGCTCAATCGGAACTGACTGAATCACATTATTGTGAAGACTAACCATTTGGCCAAATTTCTCTTCTCTCGCCAAGCTGATGGCATGAACTCCAAAACGCGTTCCAATTATCCGATCATAAGCAGATGGCGTTCCACCTCGCTGAATATAACCTAAAACACTTACACGCGTATCGTATCCTGTTCCTTGCTCGATAGCTTGTGCGATTGATTCGCTAATACCGCCAAATCGATGCTGCTTATCAACAACCTCGCTAAACTCCGGATGATCTTTGCACTTCACCCCTTCAGCAACAACAATGATGCTAAATGTCTTTCCTCTTTGATGTCTCCTTCGAAGCGATTCGCAAACTTCCTCAATATCAACCGGCATTTCCGGAATCATAATGATATCAGCGCCTCCGGCGATACCTGACTCAAGAGCTACCCAACCCGTGTATCGACCCATAACCTCGATAACCATGATGCGATGGTGACTCTCTGCCGTTGTGTGCAATCGATCAATACATTCCGTTGCAACATTAACAGCCGTGTCAAACCCAAATGCGTAATCTGTTCCAGATAACGAATTATCGATAGACTTTGGAACACCTATAACTTTGATTACTTTTCGTCGATAAAGTTCTAACGCGACTTTAAGCGTTACCTCTCCCCCAACGACAATAAGCGCATCAATTCCGCTGCGCTTGTAATTCTCTTCAATCTTTCTTATTTGCTCTGGATTGTCTAATGGATTTATACGGCTTGTTCCAAGAAGCGTTCCACCGCGATCTAAAATGCCAGATGTTTGCTTCAAATCCAACACTTTCATATCGTTATCAATTAGTCCAAGCCATCCATTTTTAATACCCGTAATGACATAGCCGTCTTGAATCCCTTTTCGAACAATAGCTCGAATAACAGAATTTAATCCTGGACAATCAGCGCCACCGGTTAAAATACCTATCTTTTTCATAAACAAACCTACCTGTTAGTTCTATTTACGATATCCCTGAAAAGGAACCGAAAGCTCTTCCTTTTCCTCTGCCTCATCATTCTTTCGATTCTTTTCTTTTCCCGATGAAGAAACAATCTTTGTGACATGAATTTTTATAATCACATTCTCCTCAATACCTAAAACATCTTGAACTCTCGTCTTAATTAATTCTTGCAACTGTGCTGTCATGTCTGGAATACTAACATCCGACTTTAGAATTAATCGCGATGTAACCTCAATGCCTTTTTTTGTCGCAAGAATGCTCGGCTTAATTTCTTTAACCTCAGAAATTCCAGAAACCGATCGTTTAATCATATCTTCTAGCGCACTCAATGAAATGCTAACGCGACCAGAAGGATTATCAAACGCAATCGTTTTTTCTTTTTGTTGACTACCAGTAATAATACGTGCAAAAAGAAGGCTTAAGAACATGATTGCCGCTGAAACCACAACGATAACAAAGCGAAGATTCAAATCATTGTATGCAATATCCAAATAATAACTTATCTCAGCCAAAGTAATCGCATGCGTTGCCAGCGAAATAATAAAACCCCCGATAAATAAAATAATAGCAACATAAAATAACATAGCAAGACGCGTAAACACTCTCATTATGCCCCTCCTTCGATGCCTTGGATGTTGATATGAACATCCTTTAGGTTAATATCTGTCGTTCGATCAATCGCATCACGAATCGCATCTTGAAGCTGACGAGATGCGTCTGGAATGTTGACTCCATACTGAACGCAAATTCGAACTTCAATGCTCACTTCATTGTCTTTGTCAATAGTAACAATGATTCCGGAATGATTTCTTTTGCGTAAAACTTTTAAAAGACTTCCAATGAAATTTTCTGAGGCAAGAATAATGCCTCCAGCTTCATGCACAACAGACAAAACAATATCAGCTAAAACTTTTTTGTGGATTTGAATGGACCCGTAGTCAACTTTTTGGTCTTGTTTCATTTGAGCGTCTCCCTCTGAAATGTTCAAAAGTTATTTATGTAAATCAGATTCTGTCTTCGCCATTTTCTCTAAAAAACTTGTAGTTACAGTTCCTTTTAAGAAAGATGGATTTTGGAGAATCTTTTTATGAAAATTAATCGTCGTCTTAATTGGCGCGACATAAAATTCATCTAATGCTCTAGATAATGTTTTAATGGCTTCTGCTCTTGTTTTTCCGTAAACAATAAGTTTTGCAACCATCGAATCATAAAATGGGCTAATCATATAATGCGGATAAATATGTGTATCAACGCGAACACCTGGCCCTCCTGGTAAATTCAACTCTTCAATTCTTCCTGGACATGGCATAAAATTATTTTCAGGATCCTCTGCGTTAATACGACACTCGATTGCTGCGCCAGTAATTTGAACATCTTCTTGCTTAATTTTAAGTTTTTCGCCAGCGGCAGAACGAATCTGTTCTTTTAAAATATCAACACCTGTGACCATCTCCGTGACAGGATGTTCAACCTGAACACGCGTATTCATTTCCATAAAATAAAAAGAACCATCCTCATCAAGAAGAAACTCTACCGTTCCTACGCCTCTATAATTCACAGCCTTCGCACCCTTAACAGCCATCTCGCCCATTTTTTTACGCATCTTACTGCTTAATGCAGGCGATGGCGCTTCTTCTAAAAGTTTTTGATGTCGTCTTTGAATGCTGCAATCACGTTCACCGAGATGAATTATGTTTCCAAAATTATCTGCTAGAATTTGAATTTCAATATGCCGAGGATTCGTAATAAATTTCTCAATATAAACATCTGGATTACCAAAGCTCGCCTCTGCTTCAGTTTGTGCCATCGTTAACGAGCTAACAAGCGTCACATCGTTGTGGCAAACACGCATTCCTTTGCCGCCACCACCTGCTGTTGCTTTAATAATAACAGGATACTTAATCTTTTTCACAAGATTCATCGCTTCTTCTTTACTTTTTACGATAGAATTTCCACCTGGAGTTACAGGAACTCCGGCTTTTTTCATAACACTTCGAGCAGAAACCTTATCGCCCATCATACGCATCGATTCTGGCGTTGGTCCGATAAAAGCAATGTGACATGATTCACAAATTTCAGCAAAATGTGCATTCTCTGCCAAAAATCCGTATCCAGGATGGATCGCTTCAACATTTGTAATTTCAGCAGCAGAGATAATAGCTGGAATATTTAAATAGCTGTCTTTGCTTGGTGCATTTCCAATACAAACAGCTTCGTCAGCAAATCGAACGTGCAAAGAATCTCGATCCGCCACAGAATAAACCGCAACTGTACTAACTCCGAGCTCTTTACAAGCACGAATAATACGAAGAGCGATTTCCCCGCGATTAGCAATTAAAATTTTTGAAAACATAAGCGTAATTTCTTAAACCGGTTCAACGAGAAACATCACAGTGCCAAATTCAACTGGCTCAGCATTCTCGACTTTAATTTCTACAATTTTTCCTCGAACATCAGATTTGATTTCATTCATCAATTTCATCGCTTCTAAAATACAAAGAACTTGTCCAACCTCAACAACTTGACCAACTTCTACAAAGGGAGGCGCATCTGGAGACGGAGAACGATAAAATGTCCCAACCATTGGCGTTTTGATTTCCTTTAACCCTGCGGCTAAAGAAGCTTCTGGCGCAGCTGAAGCAATTAGCTGAGCCGCAGCCACAGGAGCAACGCTTGGGCTTGAAACAACAACAGGAGCATCTGTTGGCCCTTTGCTAATTTTAATTTTCGATCCTTCCCTCTCAACTTCAACCTGAGAAAGATCATTTTCATTCATCAATTTAATAATTTCTTTGATCTCTTTTAGATTCATTTTCTTACCCTTTCAACATAAGTTCCTGTTCGCGTATCTACTTTAATCCACTCTTCATTTCCTATAAAGAGCGGAACTTGAATATCTGCACCACTATCAATTTTGGCTGGCTTGGTTCCAGCTCGAGCAGAATCACCTTTTACTCCAGGCTCAGTCTCAACAATTTGCGTCTTAATAAAATTCGGCAAGCTAATTTTTAAAACCTGACCTTCATAAACATGGCCCGTAACATCTAGGTTATCTTGCAAATACTTGATATCGTTACCCATCAAATCTTCAGAAACAATCTGCTCCTCGAAAGTCGATTGATCCATCAAATGAAGACTTTTACCTGAACGATATAAAAATTGCAATATTCGATCTTCTAAAAAAATATCATCGAGTTTTTCTGAACTTTTAAAAGTTCTCTCGATGACAAGCCCTGATTTAAGATTTTTTAACTTAACACGAACAAACGCGCTACCTTTTCCTGGTTTAACATGACTATAATCAGCAACAACATAAATATTATTGTCAACCCTAAGCCCCATACCAGATGTAATTTGATTGATCGTTATTGTCATAAAAACCCTTAATACAATTACTTATATTAAAAAAAAATATAATACCTAATTATTTACTTAAAACTTTACACCCGCGAGACGTTACTAAAACCATGTCTTCAACACGAATGCCAAATTGTCCGGGAAAATAAACGCCTGGCTCTACCGTAAAGACCATTCCTTCTTGAAGTTTCGAAGAATTCTTTAAAGATATAACTGGAACCTCGTGAACTTCTAACCCTATTCCATGACCTAAAGAATGAACGAAAAATTTATCTATCTTGTTTTCTTTAAGAAAGTTACGGGCCTGCTGATCAACCTCGCTAATCAAAACACCTGGTTTAATTTTCTGAATCGCAACTCGCTGCGCCTCCCTCACAAGACGATAAACATCCCCTATAGATTGGGGTATTTTACCCAAAAAGAACACCCGTGTCAAGTCAGACTTATAGCCATCAATGTCAATTCCCATATCAATAACAATAGGCTCTCCTCGTCGGACTTTTCGAGTTGTAATGCGAGCATGTGGGAAACAAGAATTGGGCCCAGAAGCAATAATCGGCCTAAACGAAAACTCAGCGTTATGCCGCTTAACGTAACGCTCCAGCTTAACCAAAATCTCTTGCTCAGTCATCCCTGGGCGTATGATTCTTTTGAGATATTGATAGCATTTCAAATTAAGAACAATAGCTTTATCAATCTTTCGGACCTCTTGCCCTGTCTTGATCATACGAAGCTGTTCTATGAGCCCGCCTACTGAAACAAGCTTAACCTTTCGTTTCATTGCTTTTCGTAATTTCTGAAAAGAAGAAACGGAAATATGTTTTTCGTCAAATCCTAAACGCTTTATTTTTAACTGGAGGGCTAAATCTAAGACGGTAGAAAACATCGATTTAGAATACTCAACAATCTCAATTCCACTTTTCAGGTTCTTCTTAACCTCTAAAGTATAACGAGCATCTGTAATATAAAATAATCGTTTGGGAGAAATCAAAAACCAAGCATCTTCAGACGGAAAGCCAGTCAAGTACGCAATATTGACACTTTTCGTTACAAGAAAAGCATCAACATCTGACTTATCCAAAATAAATCTAGTATTTTTCTTTAATGAATTCACTTCTTTGCTAAGGATAGAATAGCCTGGAGACCGAGAACGTAGCTATGTGGACCAAATCCACAAATTTGCCCTGTGCTTACAGGAGCAATGAGCGACGTTTGACGAAATTCTTCACGCGCATAGACATTTGACAAATGAACTTCAACTGTTGGCAAATCAGCTGCTGCAACAGCATCACGAATCGCAACGCTCGTGTGCGTGTATGCTGCAGGATTAATCAAGATTGCATCAAATTCTTTTTTCGGAGCACCGCCGATGGCATCAACAATCTGACCCTCATGATTTGTTTGCATATATTCTAAAGTTACATTACTTTTTCGTGCCACTTTCTCAAGCATGTTATTAATGTCCGAAAGTGAAGTTTTACCGTAAATATCCGTTTCTCTTGTTCCCAAAAGATCTAAGTTTGGTCCATGAATAACTAAAATTTTCTTCATCATGCTTCCTTTCATTAACTAGCTTTCTGCCAAATCTTTTTTAGATTCTCGAGTCAACAATACTGGAATTCCATTATCGACTAAAAACTTATGCTGACACAAAATACAAACAATTTTTTCTTCTTCTAATGCAAGCTTACCCTGGCACGCAGGACAAACCAGAATTTCTAGCAACTTTTGATCAATCACCTTTTTCGACTTCTTTCTTAGGCGTTGTTTTGTCAATATATTTCATTTGAAGCTCATAGATCGAAGTGCTGAGAAGATTTTCTTCTTGAGCCTCTAAATTTCCCTTTGTTTTATCTCGCAACATAGATAGGGTGTCAATAATAAGCTTGGCCTGAAGAAGATTTTCTTCCTTCTTTTTGGTTACAGGACTCTCGATTTCTCCTAAAAATACCATAACCTGAAACCCTAAGCTCGCAACATATGCTAAAAAATCTACCTGAGGCTGATCACTTGTCTTTTGATTATTTTCCATAAATTGTAGAATAACACTGGTTATATCCGTTGTCAACAAACGAAGTAACGGAAAACTTATTCAACTTCAAAAGAAATAACAACATTGAACGAAAGTTCTGGATATTTCAATCCTTCCGGAAAAGGAGGAAACGGACTAGCTTGCTCAACGCTTCGAATACTAATGCGACGAAGATATTGATTGGCATTCGTTCGCTCTTCAATAATTTTGATATCTTTTAAACCGCCGTCATCTTCAATAATAAAAGTAACATAAACCTCTCCCGCATCAAACTGTTCGTAATTCTGATATGCCTTTTCCCGAATACGACTTCGAATATCTTGATAATACTTTGTATACAGAGGATTTTTGATTCTTTTTGGCTCAATCTCCGGAACAGAGACCTTACGCTTCGCCTTATCTGACCTTACAATCTTTGGCTTGACATTGCGATGAATCAAGTCATCAGCGAGTTTTGTCATATCCTTCATGAAAGATGACAAATTTAATTTCTGCTCAGTTAGCTCCTGCGTGGTTTTCTCAAGATTAATTTTCATATCACGCGTGCGTTGATCTTCTTGAGCAACCACCTTATTTTGAACGGTCATCTTTGGATAGACAACTTCAATTCTGTTGATTGGATTCGTCTGAAAATGAATATTGGAATAAGACATCCTTGCTAAGATACCAATATGAATAATCAAAGAGATGGCAATGGCATATTTAAATATCTTATCTTCCATAAGATGCTAACTCGTACTTTAGTTATTTTCGTGAACACCAAACTTGTTTTATAATAAAAACAAAAAAACGAATTGTATCAATGAAGGGATTGACCTTGCTCAGTTCATTTCGATAAATACTTTGAATAGGAATTGAATGAACCTTAAACCCTTTACGGCTTGCTTTAATCAAAACCTCAGTTTCAATCTCAAAATCCGACGACGAAAGCTTAATAGCCTTTAGAATAGTTGTACTTATATAACGAAATCCACATTGTGAATCTGGAATTTGTTGCCGGCATATTCCAGATATCATTGACGACATCGATCGATTTGTTAGACGTCGAATCAAAGGCATGTTATCGCAATTCTTCATCCGACTTCCTGAAACAATGCTTTCCGGGCTCTGGCTTGCTATTTGAAGAAAACTATCAATCTCACAAACCGCATGCTGTCCGTCTCCGTCCATTGTAATAACGCCATCATGCCCATTGTCAACAGCATAATTAAATCCATCGCGCAGGGAAACACCTTTGCCAAGATTTTCATCATGACGAACAACAACTGCTCCTTTTTCTTCGGCGCACTGCCCAGAACCATCAGTCGATCCATCGTCCACGACAACAACGTCTAAATTCTTATCACGAATTTCTTGAACTAACTGACCAATCGTTCTTGCCTCGTCATAAACTGGAATGACAATACAAATTTTCATTCGACCCAAAACCTCTGAAACATAAACCACTGCATTGGATATTGCTTTACTTTGTCCTCGATAACAGAAACATATTTCTTAATCATATCTATCTGGTCTTCTTTAGAATGTTCTTTTTCAGGTGGGAAAATGGCCTCTTCAAAAATTAACGTAAAAAGATCATCTTTTTCCCTGATTAAAAACACCGGAACAATTGGTGCCCCTGTTTTTAAAGAAAAGGCTGCTGGACCTCTTGGAAAGATTGTCTTTTTACCGAAGAAATCAACGACCTCTCCACTTGAATTAAAATCACGATCCGCTAAAAGCGCAACTAATCGATTCTGCTTTAATCCTTTAATGCATTCTCGGATTGCGACATTATTAGGGACAATGGTCATTCCCTCCGCTGTGCGCTGTGCATTAAACAACTCATTGACTGATCTTTCTTTGTGAGGCAACGCAACCGCAATCGGAGGATAACCTAACTTGCTAATCACGCATCCACCTAGTTCCCAGTTACCCATATGAGCCGTTACGATAATCGCGCCTTTTTGTTTTTTCAAAACTTCTGTTAAGCACTCCATGTTCTTGACTGTAACATGCTCGCGAATATACTCATCACTTAAACTTCCTTGAACTTTAAAAAAATCGACGAGATATTTTCCAAAATTACGAAAAACCTCTCTCGCCGAATACGACAACTGCTCTTCAGGCGGAAGAATCAATTTTAAATTATTTTTAACAATACGACGATCTCGAGGACAGAAGTAATAATGAACATCAGACATAAACATCGCAATTTTGTATGACAATGCAATCGGGAGACGCCCGACACAAAATTGACCAAATTTAAAAAGATAGTATTGTAACATTATTTTAAAACAAGTTTTGCGATATTAAGGGCTGAGTGAACATTGCTATGCTTAAGCGCCGCTTTGCTCATTGATTTAATTTTCTCTGGATTATCCAAAAGTTCTCTTATCTTTATGCCAACTTCATCTACGTCATCAACCTCAACAGCAATGCCTTTTTCTAAAAGAAGCTTTGTATTTCTAGCTTCTTGCCCTGGGATAGGATCAACGACAACCATTGGCATTCCCTTGGCAAGGGACTCGGCTGTTGTCATTCCGCCAGGCTTGGTAACAATTAACGTTGAGATATCCATTAGTTCGTTCACATTATCGATATAAGGAAAGATTTTTATTTTTTGCTTGTTTGGAAAACGAATTCTTTTAAGCATCTTTAAAACTTTTTTGTTTGTGCCCGATAAAACAATAAGCTGAAAATTTAATTCTAGTTCTGCCAAGCTTGAGACAATCGACCGAATGGGCCCTAATCCTTGACCTCCTCCCATAACTAGAATTGTCGGAACGCTTAAATTAAAACCCATTTTATCAGCAACTTCTTTTGCGGAAACGGGCTCATTAAATTTTGGATCAATAGGAATGCCGAAAAGTTTTATTCTTTCTGAAGAAATACCATCCGCAATTAAACGATCTTGAGCCTCTTCGGTTGGGACAATATAATAATCAACCTCGTCATGCAACCAATAATGATGCGGTGCAAAATCTGTAAGAACACCTATTAACCTAACAGGATATTTGTATCTTTTCTTAAGATCGCCTACCATGCCACACGGAAAAGCCTGAGAACAAATAACGCAATCAGGTTGAAAACGTTCAAAAAGTCGAGCGAGCTTGGAATGCTTAGCATTATTTAAAATCTTTTTAATTGTACCTGTTCTTTTGATAACCGCTGGATTGTCATAAAGATAATCCCAAATTTTTGGACGACGCTTAATAACACTCATGTACGCCCTATTAACAATTTTTTCCAAAATAGGATACGCATACGCAAATCCATTAATATTCATAGTTTCAACGCTAGGACTTACAATCTTCAGCGCATTCTCAATCGCCACAGTTGCCCGATGATGACCAGATGTTTTTGTGATATGCATTAAAAGAATTTTAGAATTTTCCATAATATTATTCGATAACAGCAAGCGTTTCTCCGATTTTAGCAGCTTTACCCTCAGGAACAACAATTTTCTTTAATATTCCCATCTTTTCAGATTCAATATTGAAAATTGCTTTGTCAGCAACAACTTCAACTACGTCCTGACCTGAGGAAACCGAATCGCCCTCCTTGAAATACCAAGTCGAAACTGTTACATCCTCAATACCTTCGCCTAAAAATGGAACATTAATTTTTATCATTATTCTAAGATAGAATTTCTAGATTAAAAACGTTCTTAAAGCTCAAAATAAGTTGTTTTTTGACATCTTGCATCTCAACCTGTGTTTCTGTCTCATTGTTCATAGACGTCATCTCAACATCAAGTCCACACGGTTTGATAATTGAAAAATCTTCTAAGCGCGTAGATACATTTAATGCAAGTCCATGAAAAGAAACCCACTTCTGAACCCCGACGCCAATGGAAGCAATCTTCTTATGCCCAACCCAAACGCCTGTATGACCCTTGAGTCTACTAGACAATATACCAAAATATCCCAATAAATCAATAATGACCTGCTCAAGTTTAAAAATAAATAATTTTAGATCTTTTCCAAAATTATCAAGAGGAAAAATTGGATACGCAACAAGCTGCCCAGGCGCATGAAAGGTAACATCTCCTCCACGATCAATCTTTAGAATTTCAATCCCTTTTTCCGCAATTTCTTTAGGATCCACCAAAATATTCTTCTCATCAGCTAAGCGCCCTAAAGTGACAACTGAAAAATGTTCGCACAAAAAAAGCTCACAAGAAGCTTTGGTCGTTGCTTTTGTGAGCGCTTTTTTCTGAATCTGATACGCCTCATGGTATCTAACAACTCCTAAATCTGTAACCTTACACAGAATTGCTCGACAATTTGGAATTGCTGAATTCATCAAATGATATAAAGATATAGATTAAAGACATCAATTCGTCGACAAATGGCCTCTGTCATCCCTTGAGTTCCAACAACTGTTGAGTCTATATATTTCTTCATCGCAAATAATGCTTCTGGACCAATACTGCTTCCCGAAAGCAATGTTACGTTATAAGCCATTGACATTCTCCCCTACAATGCTAAACGATTAAATTCTTCTGGATTTTTTGCACGAGCGATAGCTGTTTCGTAGCTGATAATACCCGCTTGGCACATTTCTTGCAAAGACTTATCCATTGTTTTCATGCCATATTTTTGACCTGTCTGGATTGCCGTTGGGATTTGCTCAATAGCCTGCTCGCGAATAAGATGTCGGATACCTGGGGTTGCAACCATAACTTCCGTTGCAAGCACGCGGCCTTCTTGGTCTTTTCGTGGAAGTAAAATTTGTGAAACAACGCCTGCCAAACACGACGCAAGCTGCAGTTTAACCTGCTCCTGTTGATGTGGTGGAAATACGTCAACAATGCGTTCAATTGTTTGAGGCGCATCCGGCGTATGCAATGTGGCCAAAACCAAGTGTCCTGTTTCGGCAGCTGTCAGCGCTGTTGAAATTGTTTCAAGATCACGCATCTCTCCGACGACAATAACATCAGGATCTTGCCTAAGACATCTCTTTAATGCTTCAGCAAACGAATGTGTATCATTGTAAACTTCACGCTGTTTAATAACTGACTTTTTATTATAATGAATATATTCGATAGGATCTTCGATACAAATGATTAAATTAGATCGCTCAGTATTAATCATATCAATCATTGATGAAAGGGTTGTCGTTTTTCCTGCACCCGTTGGCCCTGTAACCAAAACAAGTCCTGTCGTTCTCTTGGCAAAATCACGAATAACATCTGGAAGCCCTAATTCCTCAATGCTGGGAACGAAAAGCGGAATGCGTCGTAGAGCCATCTCAACACAACCTCTTTGCATATGAACATTTGCACGAAAACGATCAAGCCCAGGGAGTGCAATTGAAAAATCAAGCTCTAACTTTTTCTCAAATTGCTCCTTTTGATCGTCCGACAAAAGGCTATAAATCATTTTCTTTAATGTATCTCGATCTAACGGGTCAATATTCGTAACAACTAACGCACCATCTAGGCGCAATACTGGAGGAGTGTCCTCGGTAAGATGAAGATCTGAAGCTTTTTTTTCAATGGCTAAAAGCAATAATTCTCGAATATCGACTATTTTTCCCATTATATTTTCCTATCTTTTTTTGGCCCAATCGGCGATACGGCGAACACCTTCCTCAATACGCTCAACAGAGGTCGCAAAACTTAATCTCATATGCTGATCCGCACCGAATCCTTTTCCAGGAATGCATGCAACATTTGTCTTGTCTAGAATTTCTTTTGCGATGGAAACAGAATCTTCACCAAATTTGCTGATATCGCAAAAAACATAAAACGCACCCTTAGGATAGATATAACTGATTTCGGGAATCTTGTCTAAGCATTTTAAAATTACATCCCGTCTTTTTATAAATTCTTTTTTCATATCATCAAGACTCTTCGCTGGTGCATCTAAAGCTGCAAGCGCTGCTGCTTGACTAATCGATGCAGGATTAGACGTTGAATGATCTTGAATCTTTTTCACATTCTGTGCAATTTCTTTTGATGCCCCAAAATATCCAATACGCCAACCTGTCATCGAATATGATTTGGAAACACCATTAACCGTTACGGTCAAATCATAAATATCTTTATTCAAAGAAGCAAGCGACGTGTACGGTTCGTCCGTATAACATAATTTTTCATAAATCTCATCACTAATAACAAAAATATTTCTTTTCACGCATACTTCGGCAATGCCTTCTAACTCTTTTTTAGAATAAACCGTCCCCGTTGGATTTGATGGAGAATTTAAAATAAGAAGCTTTGTGTTTGGAGAAATGTTTTCTTCTAATTGTTCTGGCGTAATTTTAAAATCATTGTCAGCTGATGTTTCTAAAAACTTCGGCGTTGCTCCTGCCAGCTTTACCATCTCTGGATAACTAACCCAATATGGCGCAGGAATTAAAACCTCATCGCCATGCTCAACCAATGCCTGCATCAAATTATACAAGCAATGTTTTGCACCACAAGAAGTTACAACCTGTGTCAGCGGATCATATGTAATGTTATTATCAATTTGAAATTTTTTGGCAATGGCTTTTCTTAAATCAATTGTCCCAATGCTAGGAGTGTATTTGGTAAACCCTTCTTCAATGGATTTGATAGCCGCATTCTTGATAAAATCTGGCGTATCGAAATCAGGTTCACCGGCAGCAAAGTTAACAACATCATGCCCTTGAACCTTAAGTTCCTTTGCTCGAGCAGTGATGGCTAATGTTGAAGATCCTTCGACACTTTTTGCTCTTTTAGAAACGGGCATGATAAAATCTCCTTTATTTCTCGCTTTTTTTTCTAAATATCTTTTTTATTCCGCTAGCAACTTTTTTAGAAGATTTTTCTTTCTTTTCTTCAGAAGACTCTTTTATATCTACCTTCTTTTTTCTTGGCTTCTCTTTTTCAGAAACTTCTGAAGAAGTTTCTTTTTCAACCTTTGGTTGATCTTCTTTTTCTACCTTAGCTGCTTTACCTTTGGCTTTCGTCTCTTTCTTAGAAACAACTGCAACTTTCTCCGTAAGCTCTAAAATGACAAGCGTGGCATTATCTCCTCGCCTATTTTGTGCAAGACGAATAATGCGAGTATAACCACCTTGTCGCTTATTAAAAAGAGGTGCAATCTCGCCAAATAATTTGCTAACCAGGCGATGATTGCACAAAACAGCATAAGCATTACGCTTTGCCGCCAAAGTTTCTTTTTTACCAAGAGTAATAAGTTTTTCAACAAGCTTTCGAGATTCTTTGGCTTTGACAAGCGTTGTTATTATTCTACCCTTAAACAATGTTGCCTTTGCAATATCTCTAACCGTTGCTTTACGCAAAGCAGAATTTCTTCCGAATGTTTTTCCTGATTTACCGTGTCTCATATCACCCTTTTATTTTCTTTTAGTCTTTTTGTCTCAATTTTTTCGTATCAACCTTCATGCCAAGGTCTAATCCCATGGCTTTCAAGATTTCACCTATTTCTGTAAGTGATTTCTTTCCAAAGTTTCGGAATCCTAAAAGTTCCGATTCACTTTTTCGAACCAAATCAGAAATCGTCTTAATATTAGATTCCTTTAAACAATTTGAACTTCTAACAGAAAGTTCAAGTTCAGAAATTGGAAGACGCAATTTTTCATAAAGTACTTTTTCTTCAGCAGAAACTTCTTCTTCCTCTTCTTCTTCCTCTGGAAGCTGACCATAACTTACAAAAACATCTAGATGTCTTTGTAGGATATTAGCACCATAAAGCAATGCCTCTTTTGGATTAACGCCGCCGTTGGTGACAATCTCTAAGATCAATTTATCATAATCTGTTTTTTGTCCAACACGAGTGTTCTCAACAAAGAAATTAACTTTTACAACTGGCGTAAAAATAGAATCTACAGCAATCGTTCCAACTGGAGCATCTTCTTTTTTGTTAGCCTCTGACGGAACATAACCGCGTCCACGAGAAACTTCCATTTCCATGTTGAATTTAACATCACTTGTCAGCGTTGCAATAACCAATTCTGGGTTTAACACTTCGACAGTTTCATCACAAATAATATCTTTAGCGCGAATCTCACCTTTTTTGCTGGCTTTAATATAAATCGTCTTAGAAACCTTAGAATGCGACCGAAGAATGAGCTGCTTAATATTAAGAATAATATCAACAACTGATTCCATGGCGCCTGGAACTGTTGAAAACTCATGCTGTACGCCATCAATGCGAATTGACGTAACTGCGCTGCCTTCTAAAGAGGATAACAAAATTCTTCGAAGTGAATTACCTAACGTAACTCCATACCCTCTTTCAAATGGTTCGGCGATAAACTTGCCGTATGTATCAGTATAGCTTGATTCATCGCACTCTAGCCTTTTTGGCATTTGGAAATCTCTCCACTTGACACCCATGTATTCCTCCTACATTTATAGTAAATAATCTAAATAAATTATCGAGAATAAAGCTCGACGATTAGCTGTTCGTTAACCGGAAATTCAATGTCTTCACGTTCCGGCAATCGTAACACTTTCCCTTTAAACTGTTGCTCTTCAACATTCAACCAACCAGGAACATTGCGAACCTTTGATGTCTCAATATTTTCTTTTACAAATTTCTCGTTTTTTTTCTTAAAACGAAATTCAACTTCATCCCCTTTTTTCATCAAAAAAGAAGGAATGTTTACCTTCTTGCCGTTAACATGCACATAAGCATGACCTACGATTTGGCGCGCTTGTTTGCGAGACGCTGCAAACCCCATGCGATAAACAGCGTTATCAAGACGTCTTTCTAGAAATTGAAGCAAAATGTGGCCTGTGACGCCTTTGGTCTTAACAGCCTTTGCAAAATATCCTCTAAATTGCTTCTCTAAAATACCATAAATTCTTTTAGTTTTTTGCTTTTCTCTAAGCTGCAAACCAAAGTTTGACATTTTAGTCCGAGTTCGTCTTGCCCCATGCTGACCAGGCGGATATTCTCGTCGAGCAACTGCACATCGATGTGTATGGCAGCGGGCTCCTTTTAAGAATAACTTTTCCCCTTCTCGTCTACATTTTCGGCAACTAGCTTCTAAATCTCTTGCCATTATTAATAACTCCCTTTTTAAACTCTACGTTTTTTACGTGGCCGGCATCCATTGTGCGGCACAGGCGTAAC
>JAVCCC010000012.1 GCA_030765785.1 Candidatus Aceula lacicola
CCAGTGGCTCCAGAACCTCTACCACTAGGAGGAGGAAAAATTGAATATGACATGCCAGTGGCTCCAGAACCTCTACCACTAGGAGGAGGAAAAATTGAATATGACATGCCAGTGGCTCCAGAACCTCCAGAAGAACCACCAATAAAAAAGAAAGGGCGATCTTTTAGATAATCTAAAACTCTTTTATAAATACTTTAAAAAAGCCTATCTTTTTAGATAGGCTTTTTTATAATAGTACTATGAATCGATTCCTCTGCAGAAATCTTAAAAAAGAAACCTGTGAAATTCTCGACAAAAAAGAAATTCATCATTTAAAAGATGTTCTCCGATTAAAAAAAGGAAAAAACATTTCTATTTTTGACGGCTATAATACAACAGCTGTCGGAAAAATTATAGAAATTTCAAATAAATCAATTAAAGTCAAGATTTTGGAAAAAACAACAAAACAAAGAAATAAAACGCTTATTATCTTGGCCTGCGCTATTCCAAAAAAATCTAAATTTGAATTCATTATTGAAAAATGCACCGAGCTTGGAATTGATGAAATTATCCCTTTGAAAACAAAACGAACAGAAGTCAAGCTTTCCGAGGACAAATTGAAAAAGAAAGCAATACGTTTTGAAAATGTTTCTATCAACGCATCAAAACAATCTAAACGGACAACCCTACCAAAAATTCATCCTATCAGCACTCTTAACAACTCCTTAAAACACCTTACAGAAAATAGCATCGGCCTTATCGGCTCTCTGGAAGGAATGCGAAAGAATTTAAGAGATGTTGTAACAAAAGATTTAAAATCAAAAGATAAAATTATTTTCTTCATCGGACCTGAAGGCGACTTTACCACTGATGAAGTCAGTTCAGCTATCAAATCAGGCTGCATTCCTGTTTCTTTAGGAAAAACTACTCTAAAAGTCGATACTGCGGCCATCAGCGTTGTTTCCTTTTCTAATTTTATTATAAATACTTAAATATATATGTATAAGCCATTCTTCAAAATCACAAGAGCTATATAAGATGTTGCAGGCAGACAACTTACAACACTTTTCCTCAGCTCGAAACAATTGACAATCCCGCAAAGCTCATGTATAATCCATCTCTTGCTCATATAAAGTAAAAATCATAAATCTTAGTTTATAAACAAACATTTTACGCATGCTGTTGCTTAATCTAAATCAAGGGGGAGAAGTATGAAAGATCAATCAAAACAGGATACCGAGGCAAGCGCAAACAAATTAAAAGCCCTAGACCTTGCTTTAGCTCAAATTGAAAAACAATTTGGCAAAGGTTCTATTATGAAGCTTGGGCAAGACACTGTCCTAAACATCGAAGCAATTCCAACAGGGTCTCTCGCGCTGGATGCAGCTTTAGGAATAGGCGGCGTTCCAAAAGGGCGCGTTGTTGAAATATATGGCCCAGAGTCTTCAGGAAAAACAACGTTAACATTGAGCATCATTAGTGAAATTCAGAAAAAAGGTGGCGTAGCTGCCTTCATCGACGCTGAACATGCATTTGATGCTTCATATGCCAAGCTATTAGGCGTTAATTTAGATGATCTTTTGATTTCCCAGCCAGATACAGGCGAGCAAGCCCTTGAAATTACAGAGACATTAGTTCGATCAAATGCCGTTGATTTAGTTGTTATTGATTCTGTTGCCGCATTAACACCAAGAGCTGAAATAGAAGGTGATATGGGCGATTCTCATATGGGATTACAAGCACGCTTGATGTCTCAAGCCCTGCGTAAGCTAACCGGAGCAATCAGCAAATCAAAAACATGCGTTATTTTTATTAATCAAATTCGCATGAAAATCGGCGTTATGTTTGGCTCTCCAGAAACAACAACGGGTGGACGTGCCCTAAAATTTTATTCTTCTGTGCGCATTGACTTACGAAGAATCGAAACGCTTAAAAGAGGTGATGAAGTTGTTGGTAGTCGTATCAGGGCAAAGGTCGTAAAGAACAAGGTTGCCCCACCTTTCCGCGAAGCACAATTTGAAATTCATTTTACAGAAGGTATTTCAAAAACCAGCGATATCCTTGATCTTGGCATTGCACATGACATTATTAATAAGTCAGGATCTTGGTTTTCTTACGGTGAGGAAAAGATCGGGCAAGGCCGAGAAAGCGCCAGAGCATTTTTAAAAGAAAATCTAAAAGCGCTAACTCAAATAGAAAAAAGAATTCGTGAGAAATTAAGCGAAAAGAAATAAACACACTTTTCGATGATCCAAAAAAAGAACAAAAACGAGATTCCCAAGGCTAAAATAGCCGCTTTTAGACTCCTAAAAGTAAGGATTCGAAGCGAAAAAGAATTGAAATCTCGCTTGGCACAAAGAAATTTTTCCTCAAAAGTAATTAATTCGATTCTTAGAGGTTTTAAGCAGATCGGCCTAATCAACGATCAAGATTTTGCAAAAAGCTGGATTCAATCAAGAATAGCTAAGGGATTTGGTGAAAGACGCATTGTCTTAGAATTAAAACAAAAAGGCATCTCTGATAGTATCATTAAAAATCAGATTCAAAAGACACAAAAAACATATTCACCAAAAGCAGTCATAAGGCAACTCATTGAAAAACGGCTGAAGCGATACAAAAGTCTAGAGCCTTTAGTCATCAAAAGACGTCTTTACGGTTTTCTTGTCCGTCGAGGATTTGATATAAATATTGTATTAAAAGAAATACACAACATATGACAACAAAAGATATTAGAAAAAAATTCTTAGAATTCTTTGCCTCAAAAAAACATTCTATTGTAGCAAGCGATTCTTTGGTTCCCAAAGATGATCCTACCGTTCTTTTTACAACGGCTGGGATGCAACAGTTTAAAAAACAATTTCTAGGGCAAATTGATGAATTTACCTGTGCCGCAACATCTCAAAAATGCCTGCGAACAGATGATTTAACAGAAGTTGGCAAAACAGCATTTCATCACACATTTTTTGAAATGTTAGGAAATTTTTCTTTTGGTGATTACTTCAAAAAAGAAGCCATTGCATGGGCATGGGAATTCTTAACAAAAGTCGTTAAGCTTGATAAAGAAAAGCTTTGGGTTTCTGTTTACAAAGATGATGACGAAGCAAAAAATATCTGGCTCAACGATATTAAAATTGATCCGGAAAAAGTTGTCGCTCTTGGAGATAAAAGCAATTTTTGGCCGTCAAATGCAAAGAAGAGTGGACCAAATGGCCCGTGTGGACCATGTTCAGAAATCTTTTTTGACTATGGTCCTAAAATAGGATGCAAACGTACCGATTGTGATCCAGGTTGTGATTGTGGGCGTTTCTCAGAAATATGGAACCTTGTATTTACGCAATTTAATCGCAAAGAAGATGGCAGCCTTGAACCCTTGCCAAACAAGAATATTGACACTGGCATGGGCCTAGAGCGCTTAGCTGCAGTTATTCAGGGCAAAACCACAAACTTTAACATCGATCTTTTTGAGCCTATTTTTGAAGCGATTGATGAGCATATTCAACTAAAAGAGACAACTGTGGAGCGAAAAGAGAAATATATTCTCGCCGACCACATAAGGGCGATTGTTTTTGGAATATGTGATGGTGTTGTGCCTTCAAATAGCGAGCGCGGATACATAATGAAAAAGCTGATCATTACTGCATCAGATATATCTATTCGTTCTGGAAGCGGAAGCATGAGAACACCTTCTATTTATAAGCTTGTTCCTGCTGTGATTGAAGCAATGTGTGATGCATATCCTGAATTAAAGCAAAAACAAAATATTATTTCGAATTACATAAAGATCACTGAAACTAATTATATTAAGCTCAGGGAAGAAAAAATCCCAGAGCTTGAAGAAAAAATTTTAGATCTATTTAGAAAATATTCAAAAGATCAAAAAAATAGCGAATTAAAAAAACGAATCGGTAAACTTTTCTTTAGCTATAGAGATACGCATGGCTTAACAATTGAAACAATGAGGCCTATTGCTTGGAATACTTTTGAAGAGTGGGATGAAATCGATTGGGAAGAAATATTAAAATACTATGAGGAGTCAATGAACGAGCAACGCGAAAAGTCTCGTGCGTCTAGCAAAATGACAGGTGATGTTTTTACAGGTAGCGATATTGAAATTAGCGCACCTAAAACAGAATTCTTAGGATACGAGAAAGATGAATGCAAATCAAAAATCTTGCAAATCTTCATTGGCAACGAATCCGTTTCTGAAACCAAGGAAGGCGACACCGTTAAAATTATTTTAGACAAAACACCTTTTTACGCAGAATCTGGTGGACAGATAGGGGACGCAGGAATCATCAAAAATAATGATAACGTTTGCAATATTACACAAATGCAAAAAATTTCAGATGTTTTTATTCATATAGGAGTTGTCAAATCTGGATCTTTGAAAATTAAAGATTCCGTAACAGCTAAAATTGATAACGAAAGAAGGCTTAGCATTATGCGCAATCATACTGCCACACATTTATTACAAGCAGCTTTAAGAAAAGTTTTGGGAGATCATGTGCAGCAACAAGGTTCCCTCGTCGATGATGATCGACTTCGATTTGATTTCACACATCCTAAGGCTGTTAGTGATAAAGAAATTATGGAAATTGAGCGCATTATCAACGAAAACGTCTTGCAATGCGCACCAGTAAGCAAAAAAGAAATGTCTTTGTCTGATGCACAAAAAAAAGGCGCACTTGCTTTCTTTGCAGAAAAATATTCTAAAAAAGTACGCGTTGTTAATATTGGTAATATTTCAAAAGAGCTTTGCGGAGGAGCACATCTTGAGAATACAGGGCAAATTGGATTATTTAAAATTCTTTCAGAGAGCGCAATTGCTCAAGGTATTCGTCGTATTGAAGCAACAACGGGATTAACGGCGCTGGAAATTGTTCATCAAAACGAGCAAACCCTAAAAGCAGCTGCCGCACTTATCAAAGCTCCTGTTTCTGAATTGGTAGAACGATTGAACTTGCAATCAAAGAAAATTAAGCGACTTGAAAAAGAAATTGCCGAAGCGCAAGTAGAAAAGATTAAAACAAATATTGATCATATTATTAAAAATGCAGAAATTTTTGATGGAGTCAAAGTTATCTCGTCAGTATTCTCAAACGTTGATATGGCCACATTAAGACGTGTCATCGACATGATTAAACAAAAAACAAAAAGCGGCATTATAGCGCTTGGGTCAAAGGAAGACAAGAATACCTCTATTATCATATCTGTCAGCGATGATTTAATTGAAAAAAATATAAAAGCAAACGATCTTATTGAAAAAATGGCATCAGATATTGGAGGAAGTGGCGGAGGACGCCCTCAATTAGCACAAGCCGGAAGCAAAGAAAATATTCAAATTGAAAAAGCTTTATCGCGCATCAAAGATTACATAAAGGGGATTAATACATGAAAACATTAAAGCTAGGTGGCTTAGGATTACAAAAGCTATACGATCGCAATCTTCACGCACGAAAAAAAAGCGTTGAAGAGAAAGTTCGTCGTATTATAGAGGATGTTCGTCTTAACGGAGACGATGCGGTCTTGAAATACACACAACGATTCGACAAGGCAAAAATGAACTCAAAACAACTTAAAGTTGCCGAGGCTGAAATTAGCGGTGCGTTTCAAAATATTACAAGCGATTTTGTTTCAACACTGAAGATGATTATTAACAATGTATCGTTGTTTTACAAAAAACAAAGCAAAAAACCTTGTCGTGTCAAGGACAACGAAGGCGTCATGCTCAAAGAAAAGATCA
>JAVCCC010000021.1 GCA_030765785.1 Candidatus Aceula lacicola
AACTTTTCCCCTTCTCGTCTACATTTTCGGCAACTAGCTTCTAAATCTCTTGCCATTATTAATAACTCCCTTTTTAAACTCTACGTTTTTTACGTGGCCGGCATCCATTGTGCGGCACAGGCGTAACGTCACGAATTATTGTTACTTTCAAACCTGCAGCTGAAACAGCGCGAATCGCAGACTCGCGTCCAGCCCCAGGACCTTTAACATAAACTTCAACGCTTTCAATGCCAAGCTCTTTGGCTTTTTTAGCTGCATTTGACGCAGCAATTTGAGCAGCAAATGGCGTTGATTTCTTCGATCCTTTAAATCCAACATGACCCGGACTTGATGAAACAATCACATTTCCCTGCATGTCGGTAATAGCAATAATTGTATTATTAAAAGTCGCCTTAATATGAACAGCGCCACTGCTAATTCCCTTAAGTGCCTTCTTTTTTTCTTTATCTTTTTTCTTTACTGGTTTCGCCATCTTTTCTCCTTTTATTTCTTACTAGGCATTGCCATCGTAACTTTCTTTTTCCCTTTACGAGTTCGTGCATTTGTTTTTGTTCTTTGCCCTCGCGCAGGAAGCCCTCTTTTGTGACGGAGTCCTCGATAAGAACCAATATCAATCAATCGTCGGATATTTTGCGCTACGTCTCTTCGCAGATCACCTTCGATTCGATAATCTTTCTGAATGATCGCTGTAATTCTAGAAACTTCTTCTTCTGTTAAATCCTTAGCTCTTCTATTCTTGTCAATTTGAGCTTGTGTTAAAATCTTTAAACAATTTTTTGGACCAATCCCATAGAGATACGGCAAAGCCGCTTCAATTCTTTTTTCTTTTGGAAGGTCAACACCTAAAATTCTTGGCATAACTTATCCTTGTCTTTGTTTATGTTTTGGATTTGTACAAATAACTCTAACAACATTCTTACGTCGAACAATTTTACATTTACCACAAATTCTTTTAACAGAAGATTTTACTTTCATTTTATTTTTCCCTATAGGTAATTCGTCCTCTGGTTAAGTCATACGGAGAAAGTTCCAGCTTCACTTTATCTCCTGGAATCAGACGAATAAAATGTACTCGCATTTTTCCTGAAATATGAGCCAATACCTTATGCCCGTTGTCCAGCTCTACCTGAAACATAGCATTCGGTAGTGCCTCTTTAATAATTCCTTCAACTTCTATCAATTCTTCTTTAGCCATTTATTTTCGTCAATATTTCTGGCCCATTGGCCGTTACAGCAACAGTGTGCTCAAAATGAGCTGACGGCTTTCCATCAGATGTAACAACCGTCCATTTATCATCTAAAATCTTTGTCTTATACGTTCCCGTATTAATCATTGGCTCAATCGCAAAAACCATTCCCTCCTGTAAAACAGGACCAGATTTTGGTAGGCCAAAATTTGGAACTTCTGGCTCTTCATGCAAGGACATTCCGATGCCATGACCAACAAAATCACGCACAACGGAAAAACCAAAGGGCTCTACAAAACTTTGAATCGCAAACCCAATATCAGAAAGATAATTTCCTTCTTTGGCCTGATCAATTCCTTTACTCAAAGATTGCTCAGTTACATCAATAAGCCTTTGCGTTGCTTCATCTAAACTTCCAAAGCCAACCGTAAATGCGCAATCAGAAAACCAGTCATCTAAAATAAGACCGATATCAATGCTTACAATGTCACCTTCTTTAACAACCCGCACATTTGGAATTCCGTGAACAATTTCTTCGTTAATAGAAATACAAGCCGTTGCCGGAAAACCATGATACCCTTTAAACGCTGGCTTTGCTTCTCTTTGATCAATTAGCTTCTCAGCGATTCTATCTATCTCGAGGGTTGTCATCCCTACTTTCAAAGAACTTTTTAAATCTTCTTTGACACAAGCAAGAGCCTTTCCGGCTCTACGCATTTTTTCAATTTCCTGCTTCGACTTGAGAATTATCAATTTTTCCATCTTTTTTGAATATTTTTAACAAATAATCCTTTAACGCATTAGCATCCTGATTTCCATCTGCCTTTAAAAGAATTCCCTTCGCTTGATAATAATCAACAATCGGTGCAGTGTTCTCTAAATAAACATCTATTCTTTTGCGAATTGTCTCTTCGTTGTCATCCGTTCTTTGATACAATTCACCGCCACAAGAATCACAAACACCTTCCTCTTTGGATGGCATATTCACAACATGATAAAGAGCTCCACAGCTTCGACACACTCGACGACCTGTTAAACGCTGAATCACAATTTCGCTATCAACTTCCATGTAAACAACATAATCAATCGGCTGATTCACATTTGCCACAATCTCATCTAAATCTTGCGACTGCTGCTTTGTTCTTGGAAATCCATCTAGAAGATATCCCTTTGGTGCAAATGTCTTGTCTTTCAACCGATTCTCAATAATGCGAGTAACAACATCATCTGGCACAAGACCACCGCTTTCAACAAAACTTTTCACTTCCTGTCCAAGAGAAGTATTATTTTTCATTTCCTCTCTTAAAATGTCACCCATTGAAACATGCTTTAGGTTTAAAACTTTTTCTAAAAGCTTTGCTTGCGTTCCTTTACCTGCACCTGGCGCCCCTAACAAAATTAATCTCATCGTCGTCCCCTTAAATGCCCTGTTTTCATAAACCCATCATAATGTCTCATTAAAAGCTGGGATTCTATTTGCTTAACTGTATCAAGCATAACGCCAACAATAATCAAAATACCCGTTCCGCCAAAAAACGATGCAACCAAATAAGGAACCTTAAAGGCTGCCATAATCGCATCTGGCATAACCGCAATCACACACATAAAAAAAGCACCCGCTAAAGTAATACGCGTCATAACAAAATCTAAAAAATCAGCTGTTGGCACACCTGGCCGAACACCAGGAATAAATCCGCCATGCTTTTTCATGTTCTCTGCGACATCAACTGGATTAAAAACAATCGCAGTATAAAAATAGCAGAAAAATATAATCAAAAGTCCATACAAGAAATAATATGCCGCATGTCCTCGCATAAAGAAACTTGCAACTGTTTGTAATCCTTGATGCGGAATAAAGCTCGCTAATGTCGCCGGAAAGAGCAAGATCGATTGTGCAAAAATAATCGCGATAATACCAGCCGTATCAACCTTTAACGGAATATAGGTGCTTTGCCCACCATAAACTTTTCGTCCAACAATACGCCGTGCGTATTGCACCGGAATTCGGCGCTGCCCCTGCGTAATTAAAGTGATTGAAAAAATAACACCAACTAAAAATGCTATCATCAAAAGCAAAGTTAACGGCTGAATCTGTCGCATCGATGCTGTTTTAGGTGACAATAAAACAAACAATGTTCGAATCGCATCTGGTGCACGAGACAAAATACCTGCTGCGATAATAAGAGAAATGCCTTGTCCGATCCCCTTTTCCTGAATTTGCTCTCCAAGCCACATCAAAAGAACCGTGCCTGATGCAAGCGTTAAGACAGTTGTAAATCGAAATGCCCAACCCGGATCATTAACAACTTGCAATCCTTGAAACGCCTGGGGGCTTTCTAGCCATAATGCAATAAAATAAGATTGCACAATTGCTAAACCCAAAGTTCCATATCGCGTATATTGATTAATTTTCTGATATCCAGCCTGACCTTCTTTAGATAATTTTTCTAAAGCTGGAATAACTGCCGTCAAAAGCTGCATAATAATGGAACTCGAAATATAAGGCATAATCCCTAAAGAAAATACCGTCATCTTCTGCAGAGCTCCACCAGAAAACATATTCATCATGCCAAAGATCGTTCCACCGCCTGAAGACTCATTAATTCGACGAAAAAATTCTGCCAATATAGAACCATTGACACCGGGTGTTGGAATATGGCACCCGACGCGATAAGCAAGAATAATCACTAACGTAAAAAGAATCTTTTTTCTTAAATCAGGTATTTTAAAACAGTTCGAAAATGCTTTTAGCATAAAAATCTCTATATTTATTTCTTAATTGGTTCAATTTTTCCGCCTGCTTTCACTATTTTTTCTTCAGCAGACTTCGAAAGTGCATGAACTTGAACTGTTAAAGGTTTTGAAATCTCACCAAGACCTAAAATCTTTACCCGCTTAGCGCTATTCTTAATCAAACCTTTTTCTTTTAAAAACTCTGGATTAACCAAAGTCCCCTCTTTAATCTTAGAAAGCATAGAAAGCTTAACAAGCTGATAAACAGTGCGTCGCCTTACTCTAAATCCAACCTTTGGCAATCGACGAATCAAAGGCATTTGTCCACCTTCAAGTCCGTGAATAATGGCACGTCCAGATCGAGACTTTTGACCATTTTCTCCTCGACCAGAAGTTTTTCCTCTGCCGGATCCCTGACCACGACCTACAATTCTTTTCTTTTTTCGCGCCCCTTTAGGCTTTCCTATTTCATGCAGAAACACTTTGCACTTCTCCAATTTCTTTAAACGGTTTCAATCGAATTAAACCATCGATTGTTGCCTTGACAATATTAATCGGATTATTTGACCGATGACATTTTGTCAAAATATTTCTAATTCCAGATGCATCACAAATCGCACGCACCGGACCTGCCGCAATAACACCCGTACCTTCACTTGCTGGCTTCAGCAAAACAGTTGCGCCTCCACATCGTCCAATAATTTCATGAGAAATTGTTCCTTTACGTACAGAAATATCAACCATGTTTTTCTTAGCAACGCGCATCGCCTTCTGGATAGCTGTTGCAACTTCAGGAGCTTTTCCTAAATAATAACCAACTTTTCCTTTTCCATCTCCCACAACAACAAGCGCACTAAAAGACATTTTCTTTCCACCTTTTGTAACTTTTGTAACACGATTAATGGCAATGACTTTCTCAATAAATCCAGAATCATCTTGTTGTTTTTTTGCAGATGACTTGGAAGACCATTTCTTCTTCTTTTTATCAAAAGAATTCTTTGGATCATCTTTTTTCTCTTCACCTTTAGCCTGAATTTCTTGGGAAACCTTTTCCTCAGAATCAGTCGCAATCACAACCTCTTCAGCTCCAGCTGACGTTTCGCTTTTTGTTTCCTGCGTTTCCGCCGCAACAGTCTCTTGAACTTTTTCCTCTAAATTTTCTTGTTCAGCATTCTTCTCTATATTTTTATCTTCAGTCATTAGAACTCCAGTCCACCTTTTCTTGCCGCTTCAGCAAAAACTTTTACACGTCCGTGATAAAGATAGCCTCCGCGATCAAAACATACCTTTTTAATTCCTTTTTCCTGAGCTTTTGCAGCAAAAGCTTCTCCTAGATTAGCTGCCCCTTCAATATTTCCACAAGACTTTAACTTGTTCTTGATGTCTTTATGCGCTGTTGACATTCCAATCAATGTTTTGCTTGCACTATCATCAATTAAAGACACAGACATATTCTTTAGACTTCGATGAATACACATCCTTGGCATTTGAGGGGTTCCTTTAACTTTCTTACAAATTCTTTTATGCCGAAAAACTCTTCTTTGTTCTTTTGTATTAATCATTATAATTACTTTGTAACAGATTTTCCTTGTTTACGTTTAACAATTTCTCCTGAATACCGAATACCTTTTCCCTTGTAAGGTTCTGGTGGTTTAATCTTTCTAATCGTCGCAACAGTGTTTCCTAAAATAACATTATCAATGGAATCAAATTCAAGTTCCGTAGGGGTTACTGCCTTAACCGCAATGTTTTCAGGAACAACAAATTCAACCGGATGACTAAATCCAAGATTCAATGTAATTTTCTGACCTTGAACCTGTGCACGAAAACCAATTCCCTGAATCTCAAGCTTTTTCTTATGTCCATCGGAAACACCAGTCATCATATTGACAAGTCGCGCTCGTATGGTCCCGTGATTTGATCGATCTTGCTTGATATCAGATTTTCGTGTAACAAAAACTTTTTCGTCTTTATTTTCAACGAAAATCCCGAAGGGTATAGCTAAAGAAAGTTTTCCTTTTGACCCTTCAACAAGAACGCTATCACCATTAACGGCAACCTTTACACCCCTTGGAATAACAATTATTTTTTTTCCTATTCTTGACATATTTCTCCTACCAAATGTAACATAAAACTTCGCCGCCTACCTTAAGTTCACGAGCCTGACGATCACCTACAATACCTTTTGATGTTGAAATCACAGCTGATCCCAAGCCATTTAAAACTTTTGGAATCCTGTCATGCGTCGTATAAACTCTTAAGCTTGGTTTTGAAATTCGCTTTAATCCAATAATGGATGATTTCTTATTTTTCTCGTATCTCAAATAAATCTTAATCGTTCCCTGCGTACTGTCTTTGAGCAAACGAAAATCTTCAATATATCCGTCTTCCTTAAAAATCTCCAAAATCTTTTCAGAAATTTTTGATGCCGGAACATCGACCGCTTCCTTTTTCACTTGTACCGCATTGCGGATACTGGTTAACATATTACTAATAGGATCTGATAATGACATATATTCTTTTTCCTCTCTGATTACCAGCTTGCTTTCTTTACGCCTGGGATCTCACCTTTCCAAGCGAGCTCTCGAAAACAAATTCGGCAAATACCAAAGCGTCGTAAAAATCCTTTTGGCCGACCACATAACACACATCGATTATGCTGACGCGTTGAAAACTTTGCTGGTCGTGCTTCTCGTATTCTTAATGCCTTTTTTGCCATATTAAATTTTCCTCTTAATTCTTTCTAAAAGGCATTCCCAGAAGACTTAAAATCTCAAATGTTTGCTCCTGAGGGCCGTGATTAAAAACGAATGTAATATCCATTCCTTGTGTTCTTTGAACTTGATCCAATTCGACTTCTGGAAAGATCGACTGATCAGAAATGCCAATCGTATAATTCCCTTCTTTATCAAATGATTTCCTTGAAACTCCATTAAAATCACGAATTCGCGGAAGCGCAATATTCACAAAACGATCAAGAAATTCATACATTTTAAATTTTCGCAATGTAACTTTACATCCAACCGGCAAACCTTCTCGTAATTTAAAATTAGAAATTGCCTTCTTAGAACGTCTAATAATCGGTTTTTGACCTGTAATGATTCCCATGTCTTTAACAGCCGATTCAAGCACCTTAATATCCGCAACGGCTTCGCCAACTCCCATATTAACAACAATTTTCTCTAACGAAGAAACAGCCATTTTATTTTTAATATCAAATTTCTCCTGAATCTTCGGAACTATTTCTTGTTGATATCTATCTAAAAGTCTTGGTTTCATTTTAGTTTGCCGCTCCACACTTTTTGCATTCACGAATCTTTGTCCCATCCTTAAGAACAGAAATCTTTGTTCGTATTCGTTTGCTGCACTGTTTGCACACAAGCATCAGATTGCTCAAATTAAGCGACGTCTCAATCTCGACAATGCCACCTTTTTGATCTTCTTGAGTTTTTCGTCGTGCTTTCTTTATAATATTGATATTCTCAACAACTGCTTTCTGAGCTTCTGGAAAAACACGCAACACCTTCCCTTTTTTTCCTTTATCCTTTCCAGCAACAACTTCAACAGTATCATTCTTTTTAATTTTTATCATCTTAAACAACCTCTGGGGCTAATGAAACGATTTTCATATAATCCATACTTCTTAATTCTCTAGCAACTGGGCCAAAAACACGTGTTCCTCTTGGATTGCCATTATCATCAACAATGACAACGGCATTGCTATCAAATTTAACATATGTTCCGTCAGATCGGCGTACAGGAAACTTTTGCCGAACAATAACTGCCTTGACAACTTCGCCTTTTTTAACACCGGCACGAGGAGCCGATTCCTTAATATTAACACGTACCAATTCACCAACTTGAGCAGAACGTCGACCGCGAGCATTCAAAACACCAATAAAAGATGCTTTTCGCGCACCTGAATTATCTGCTACATCTAAAATTGTTTTCATATAAATCATTATTCAACTTCTTTCTTTAAGATTTTCCTAAGAGCCCAGCGCTTATCTTTTGAAAGAGGTCGTGTTTCCATGATCTCAACAATATTTCCTTCTTGTGTTTCATTCTTTTCATCATGAACTTTATATTTCTGCGCTCGCTTAACAAGCTTATGGTACTTCGCATGTTTAGAATGTCCCGCAACCTGAACAACACACGTCTTATCCATCTTGTTGCTAACAACCGTCCCGGTCATCACTTTTCTTCTATTCATTCTTTCTGTCATTACGCTTTTCTTTCCTTTAAAACAGTTTTAATTCTTGCCACATCCTTTTTTAACTGGCTAAATCTTGCAGGCTTCTCAACTTTTCCAAATTTTCTTTGATAATTCAAACCAAATAATTCCTTTTTCATTGCTTTTTCTTTTTGAAGTAACTCTTCAACATCCAATACTCTTAAATCTTTTGTCTTCATAACATTTACCTTTATTAAACCTGTGCTGAACGTGAGACAAATTTTGTTCGAACTGGCATTTTAAACGCAACTAAACGAAAAATAGCTTTTGCAAAATCTTCGGGAACACCACCAATTTCAAAAAGAATTTTTCCTCGCTTAACAGGACAAACCCAATGACTAAGATCACCCTTTCCTTTTCCTTGGCGTGTTTCTGCTGGCTTTTTAGTAACTGGCTTAGAAGGAAAAACATTAACCCAGAATTTTCCAACACCCTTCATCTTTCGAGCAACAGTAATACGTGCCGTCTCCATGTGATTAGCACGAATCAACCCGTTCTCCAATGTTTTGAGCCCATATTCGCCAAAAGTCAAACGACTTCCTTTTGTCGCAATACCGCGATTCTTTCCCTTTTGGGCTTTTCTGTACTTAACTTTTCTTGGCATTAAAAGCATGTTACTATTTTTCCTTTAATTACTTCTTTTCTGTTTTTGACTCTTGCACTTCTTCTTCAACTTTTTTATCTAAAATGGCATCACCATGATAAATCCAAGTCTTTACACCAATTGTTCCATATGTTGTCTGTGCTTCTGCAAATCCATAATCAATATCCGCGCGGAAAGTCTGTAAGGGAAGCTTCCCGTCTTTATATGTCTCGCGCCTTGCCATTTCAGCACCATTCAAACGTCCTGCGCATCCAATTTTAATTCCCTGAGCGCCTGATTGCATCGCTTGATCAATCGCTCTTTTCATTGCGCGTCTAAAAGCAATACGTTTTTCAAGCTGAAGCGCAACGCTTTGCGCAACTAAGTTTGCATCAATCGCTGGATTCTTAACCTCTTTGATATCAATTGCAAGTTCTTTTGTTGTTAGCCCACTTAAATCATCTTTCAAACGATCGATATCAGCGCCTCGTCTGCCAATGATAACGCCTGGACGTGCAGAATAAATACGAATTCTTAGCTGACCTCTTAAGCGCTCAATCTCAACCTGGGAGACAGCTGCATGCGCAAACTTCTTTTGAATATGCTTTCGAATTCGATAATCTTCAGCAACGTTTATTGCGAATTCTTTTTTACCGGCAAACCATCGACTTTTCCAATCTTTGATATAACCAATTCGTAAAATAATAGGGCTAACTTTTTGTCCCACAGAATACCTCTCTACTTTGTCTTAAGATCTAATTCAACGGTTAAATGGGTTGTTTTTTTCAATATTCCAACTGCCCGTCCAAATGCTGCAGAACGATATCTGCGCCACGACGGACCTAAATCTGCTGTAATCTTTGAAACAAAAAGCTGATCTTCATTCAAACCTTTTTGCTTAGCATTGCTTATAGCAGAATTTAAAACTTTCTTGATTCTCTCAGACGATCCTTTTGGTAATTGATCTAAAATTACCACAGATGCCTTTACGCCTTTGCCTCGAATCAGATCAATGACCTGTCGAACCTTAGTCGGAGAAACTCGAATAAATCTTCCTTTTGCTTTTACAATCATAACAAATTACCTTTTATGTCTTTGTTGCAGCTTTCTTAGCCTTGACTCCGCCATGTTTCCTAAATGTTCGAGTTGGAGCAAAAGAACCAAATTTGTATCCAACCATATTTTCTGTAATAAAAACTGGAACGTGCTTTCTTCCGTCGTGAACTGCAACAGTATACCCGACAAAATCAGGCGTTACAGTTGATTCTCTCGACCATGTTTTAATTGGAAGCTTTTGTACCGACTTTTGCATTTTCTCTAACTTCTTAAGCAAATGATCAGCAACATATGGTCCTTTTTTAATTGAACGTGGCATATCTTATCGTTTTCCTTTTTTTCTTTTTCTAACAATAAATTTATCAGAATATTTTCTCTTTGCCCGTGTCTTATATCCTTTTGTAGGCTTACCCCAAGGAGTCACCGGATGCGGATTTCCCTGTGGCGCTTTTCCTTCACCGCCACCATGAGGGTGATCAACAGGATTCATCGCAACACCTCGGACATTTCCTTTACGGCCAAGCCATCGAGAACGTCCTGCTTTTCCAATAGACATCGATTCATGCTCAACATTTCCGATTTGTCCAATCGTTGCGCGACATTTAATTTTAATTTTTCGAACTTCACTAGACGGAAGGCGAATATGCGCCTCTCGTCCTTCTTTTGCCATAACCTGAGCCGATGTTCCAGCAGAACGAACAATCTTTCCACCTTTTCCAACGACAAGTTCAATATTGTGAACCGCTGTTCCTAGAGGAATTTTTTCAATCGGCATACAATTTCCTGGTGCGATTTCAATGCTTTGTTCAAAAGTACTGTCAATCGTACTTCCAACCTTTAATTCTAATGGTGCCAAAATATAAGATCGTGTCTTATCCGAATATTCAATCAATGCAATACGTGCAGATCGATTTGGATCATATTCAATAGCCAACACTGTTGCTGGGTCATCAATTCGATTGCGCTTAAAATCAACTAAACGATACATTCTTTTATGCCCACCAGAACGATAACGCGCAGTAATTCGTCCACGATTATTTCGGCCACCTGATCTCTTCAAGGGAGTCAAGAGAGCTTTTTCTGGCTTTGACTTTGTAATTTCAGCAAAATCAGAAATAATAGTATGTCGTAACGCACTTGTTGTTGGACGAAATTTCTTTAATCCCATTATGTTACCTCGATTTTGCTTCCTTCTTTAAGCGTTACAACTGCTTTTTTCCAATCTGGCGTTCGACCTAAAGCTTGACGGACACGCTTCTTTTTTCCTGGAACGACAATTGTATTTACGTCTTGGACTTTAACTTTATAAATACTCTCAATTGCTCTTCGAATATCAACCTTTGTTGAACGACGATCAACTTGAAAAAGGTACTTTCTTTCCAGTTCCAATACAGTTCCTTTTTCGGTTCGAATGAGTGTTTTAACGATATCGTAACTAATAGCCATTCTTGTAAAACTTTCTTTTATATTTTCTTTGCTTTATTTGTTTGTTAAAAAATATTTTCTTATTTAATCCGCTCAAGCAACTGTTTAAAAGCAGATTTTGTAATTAAAACTTTTTTACTTTTTAAAATATCATGCGCCGTAACATCACGCGAACGTATCATGCTAAAAAATGGAAGATTTTTTGATGCTCGAGTTAATTCTTCATCCACAGAATCAACTAATGCTAAAACTTTCCCTTCTAGCTTTAAACTTTTCAACATTTTTGCAAAATCTTTTGTCTTATCAGTTTCAGCTGCTAACTTATCAATACAAAAAATATCATCACTGCTATATTTTGCATTCAAACTTGCCCTTAAAGCAGCATCTCGCATTTTCTTAGGCAATGTATAGCTAAAATCTCTTGGATGCGGACCAAAAGTAGTTCCGCCGCCTTTCCTTAAAGGAGATCGCGTTGATCCAGCACGTGATTGTCCTGTTCCTTTTTGGCGATATGGCTTTCTGCCGCCACCTGAAACTTCTGCGCGCTCTTTAGTTGAAGCATTTCCTTGACGAAGATTTGCTTGATACATCACAATCGCCTGATGCAAAACAGCTTTATTAATACGCCCTCCAAAAACACCTTCTGGAAGATCGATTTCTTCTAATTTCTTTCCTTTGATATCATGTACTGTGAACGCTAACATTTTACTTCTTACCCTTTGCTTTAGACTTGCTTTGCTTCATCGGATTTTTCTTACCAACATGCACGGCTTTCTTTTCATCCAATGAACGAAATGCTTTTCGTTTTGATTTGTTAATAACAATATAGCTTCTTTTGTGTCCAGGCACTGCGCCTTTAATCATCAAAAGATTATTTTCAATATCGACATCTATAACACGCAATCCTTGCGTTGTTGTCTTTTCTGCACCCATGTGTCCTGGCATATGACGCCCTTTAAACGTTCGAGAAGGATCAGCACTTGATCCAATGGAACCAACACGTCTGTGATGCATTGATCCGTGTCCCGCTGGACCACCTGACCAATTCCATCGTTTCATGCCACCTTGAAACCCTTTTCCAATAGAAACACCTGAAACATCAACAAAATCACCAGCCTGAAATAAATCTGCCTTGATCTCTTGTCCAATTTCACATGGATCTCCCTCTTGCGTCTCAAACTCCTTGATAACACGCAAGGCCTTAACACCACTCTTCTTGAAAAATCCAAGCTGAGCTTTATTAAGTCGAGATTCTCTTGCTTCCTCATAGCCAAGCTTAACCTTAACAGGAGATTCTTGAAGCTCAAGAACATAGCATGGTCCTGCTTCAACAACTGTAACGGGAACAACATTTCCGTCTTTGTCAAAAATCTGAGTCATGCCTAGTTTTTTTCCTAATAAACCGCGAACCATTTAAAAAATCTCCTATTGTTTTATTTCAACGTCAACACCAGCAGGAAGATTGAGCTTTCGTAGAGCCTCAACAGTTTTTGCTGTTGGGTCAACAAGATCAATCAAACGCTTGTGTGTTGCAAGCTTAAACTGCTCTCTTGATTTCTTATCAATCACAGGAGAACGAAGAACTGTAAAAAGTTCTTTTTTTGTTGGAAGAGGCACAGGACCGGAAATTTTAGCTCCAGTCCGCTTTGCCGTCTCAACAATTTCTTCTGTTGATTGATCAATCAATCGATGGTCAAAAGCTTTAAGTTTTATTCTTATTTTTTGCATGTTTGCTTTTCTTATTTAATAATCTCTGAAATAACACCAGCGCCAACAGTTCGTCCACCTTCACGAATAGCAAAACGTAACTCTTTTTCCATTGCGACTGGCATAATCAATTCGATTTCAAGTTCAACGTTATCACCTGGCATAGCCATTTCCACACCTGCTGGAAGCTGTGCAGTACCTGTAACGTCTGTTGTTCTAAAATAAAACTGTGGTCGATATCCTTTAAAGAATGGAGTATGTCGTCCACCTTCTTCTTTTGTTAAAATATAAACAGATGCCTTGAACTTTGTATGAGGTAAAATTGAACCTGGCTTGGCTAAAACCATTCCACGCTCGATAGACTCTTTATCCACACCTCGAAGAAGAAGCCCAACGTTGTCGCCAGCTTGTCCTTGATCAAGTTCTTTTCTAAACATTTCAACACCTGTAACAATTGTCTTTCCAACTTCTGGTCGAAGACCAACGATGTCAACTTCTTCACCAACTTTAACAACGCCTCTTTCAATTCGGCCAGTTGCAACAGTACCACGACCTGAGATTGAAAAAACGTCTTCAACAGCCATAGAAAAAGGCTTATCTAATTCTCTCTCTGGAGTTGGAATATATTCATCAACAGCTGCCATAAGATCCATGATTGGCTTTGTCTTCTCTTCATCATCTTGATTATTTAGCGCATCTAAAGCACTTCCCATAATAATTGGAGTGTTGTCTCCATCATATTTGTATTTTGAAAGAAGCTCTCGAAGCTCTAGCTCAACAAGCTCAAGAAGTTCTTTATCCTCAACTTGATCACATTTATTTAAGAAAATAACAAGCTTTGGAACGTTTACCTGGCGAGCTAAAAGAATATGTTCTCTTGTTTGAGGCATAGCACCATCAGCCGCAGATACAACAAGAATAGCGCCATCCATCTGAGCAGCGCCAGTAATCATGTTCTTAATGTAATCAGCATGACCTGGACAGTCAATGTGAGCATAATGACGTTTTTCTGTCTCATACTCAAGATGAGCGATATTAATCGTAACGCCTCTTTCTTTTTCTTCTGGAGCGTTATCAATCGAATCGTAACTACGAAGCGTAGCCAAACCTTTTTTTGCTAAAATAGTTGTGATCGCCGCACTTAAAGTTGTTTTTCCATGATCAACATGACCAATAGTTCCAACATTCAGATGAGGCTTATTTCTTACGAATTTTTCTTTTGCCATAATCTTTTTCCTCCCTTTAAAATCTAAACTCTTTTTAACGACTTTATTTTCCTGTATTTCTTCCCTGTATTTTTTCGGCTACAAAAGCAGGAACCTCTGCATAATACGCTGGTTCCATCGAGAAAGTAGCACGTCCTTGAGATAGTGATCGGATCGCACTGGCATAATTAAACATTTCCGCCAGAGGAACCTCGCAACGAGCTGTTTTTAAAACACCTCTGTTACCCATCTCGGTAATTTTTGCTCGTCTTGTATTTAGGTCGCCAACAACTGTTCCCATGAATTCTTCTGGAACAACAACTTCAATATCCATAATCGGCTCTAAGAAAACAGGCTTTCCCTTTCGAAGAGCTTCGCACAGTGCATGTTTTGCAGCCAACTTAAAAGCTAACTCGCTTGAATCAACATCATGATAAGATCCATCAACAAGTGTGACTTCAATACCATCTACAGGATAACCACCTAAAACACCATTAAGCGCTGCATTACGAATTCCTTGCTCAACAGGTTTAATATATTCTCGAGGAATCGCTCCGCCTTTAATCTTATCAACAAAAGTAATTCCTTTTCCTCTTTCTTCATGAGGCTCAACATTAATAATAACATGTCCGTATTGACCTCGACCACCAGACTGAGTGATATGCTTTCCGGTGATGCCCATTGCTTTTTGAGTAATTGTTTCTTTGTAAGCAACTTGCGGACGTCCCACTTTTGTCTCAAGACCAAATTCTCTTTTCATGCGATCAACAATAATTTCTAGATGAAGCTCTCCCATTCCAGAAATAATTGTCTCACCTGTTTCTTTATCATATTGTGCTTTAAAAGATGGATCTTCGTCTAAGAATTTCTTTAACGTCATACCCATCTTATCTTGGTCTGCTTTTGTTAGAGGCTCAACAGCCATCGAAACAACTGGCTCAGGAATATTCATACTTTCTAAAACAATTTGATTGTCCTGATTGCAAAGCGTATCACCTGATTTCGTTTCTTTTAATCCAACTAAAGCAACAATCTCACCAGCACCTGCTTGGGGCACTATTTCTTGCTTGTTTGAGTGCATAACAACAATCTTTGAAATCTTCTCTTTAACGCCTTGCGTTGAATTATAAACCGGTGTTCCTGAAATAATTTTTCCAGAATAAATACGCGTAAAAAACAACTTTCCAACATATGGATCCATAGCAATCTTAAATGCCAAAGCAGCCAAAGGCTCCGAATCTTTTGGCTGACGGACAATCTCTTTTTCAGTCTTTGGTTCAATTCCTTTGACAGATGGAACATCTAAAGGAGATGGAAGATAAGCACAAACAGCATCCAAAACCATCTGGACGCCTTTGTTTCTAAGTGCGGTTCCACATAAAACGGGAATAAACGTATTGGCGATAACTGTTCTTCGAATTGCAGCAACAAGATCTTCTGTTGTAATTTCTTGCTCCTCTAAAAACTTCTCCATCAACTGATCATCAACCTCAGAAACTTTTTCAATTAACACATGTTTATACTCTACTACTTTCGCTTTTAACTCTTCAGGAACATCCTGCTCAATTCTTTTTGATCCTTCTTTGTCTTCATAGGTAATAAGCTTCTCTCTGATGACATCAACAATGCCCGTAAAATCATCTTCGGCACCAACAGGAAACTGAATTGCTGCTGCATGCGCACCTAATCGATCATGAGCCTGAACTAAAACATTTTCAAAACTTGCGCCAAGACGATCCATTTTGTTAATAAATAAAATGCGAGGAACTGAATAACGATCAGCTTGACGCCAAACAGTTTCTGTTTGCGGCTGAACTCCACTTGTTGCGCAAAGCACAACAACAGCTCCATCCAAAACTTTCAAAGAACGCTCTACTTCAACAGTAAAATCAACGTGTCCTGGAGTATCAATAATATTAATTTTACAATCTTGCCAAAAACATGTTGTATTCGCTGAGGTGATTGTAATACCTCTTTCTTGCTCCTGTGCCATCCAATCCATAACAGCCGTTCCTTCGTCAACTGTTCCCATGCGATGAATAACACCAGCATAAAAAAGAATACGTTCTGTCGTCGTCGTCTTACCTGCATCAATATGCGCGATAATTCCAATATTTCTAACTTGATCTAATGTATGTTTATCTGCCATGCTGTTTTACCATCTCAAATGAGCAAAAGCCTGGTTGGCTTCAGCCATCTTGTGTGTTTCATCTCGTTTTTTAACAGCTGGCCCCTCGCCCTTAAAGGCGGCATAAAGCTCGTCGGCTAATTTAACTTGAATCGGTTTTCCTTTTTTTGCCAATGCAAAATTTCGAATCCATCGAAGCGCAATAGAGTTGCCTTTAAGAGGCGTGACTTCCATTGGAATCTGATATGTTGATCCGCCAACTCTTCTTGCCTTGACTTGAAGTTTTGGACGAACATTATCAATCGCTTTAGAAAAAACTTTAACCACATCCTCTTCGGATGTTTTTTTCTTTAACAAATCAAAGGCACCATATACAATACGCTCTGCCAATGTCTTTTTTCCTTCAAGCATAATCATAGAAATAAAAGTTGAAACCAACTGACTTTTATATTTTGGGTCTGGCTGTACCTGTCTTTTTTCTGCTCTACGTCTTCTCATTACTTTTCTCTTTTAGCTCCATATTTTGATCGTGACTTTTTACGACCCTTAACACCTACTGTATCCAGTGTTCCTCGCACAATATGATATCGAACACCTGGCAAATCTTTAACGCGTCCACCTCGAACCAAAACGATAGAATGCTCTTGCAGATTATGACCTTCACCCGGAATGTAGGAAGTCACTTCCATTTTGTTTGAAAGTCGAACCCTAGCAATTTTCCGCAAAGCCGAATTTGGCTTTTTAGGAGTCATTGTCTTAACTTGCAAACAAACGCCTCGACGTTGCGGGCAATTCATCAAAGCAGGGGATTTACCCTTCTTGCTCTTCTGTATTCTTCTTTTCCTGATTAACTGTGTTATTGTCGGCATATTTAACCATCTCTATATTATGATAAGTTTTAAAGCCCGTCCCTGCAGGAATCAAATGTCCCACAATAACGTTCTCTTTTAGGCCTCGTAAATAGTCCACTTTACCAGAAGTCGCTGCGTCTGTCAAGACTCTTGTCGTCTCCTGGAAACTCGCGGCAGAGATAAAACTCTCCGTCGACAAAGAGACCTTTGTGATACCTAAAAGAAGCGGTGTTGCTGAAGCAGGCTTACCCTTTTTCTTCAGAACAATTTCATTGGCCTTTTTAAATGCAACACGATCAACTTGTTGTCCAACAAGAAATTCTGTGTCACCCGATTCTTCAATTTTAACCTTCTTTAACATCTGTCCGATAATTAACTCAATGTGCTTATCGCTAATGTTAACCCCTTGCAAGCGATAAACTTCCTGAACTTCATTTAGAAGATATTCTTGCAAAACCTTATCTCCAGAAACTCTCAAAATATCATGCGGAACAACTGGTCCTTCAGTCAACTGTTGCCCAGCAAAGACACGGTCACCCTTATAAACATTAGGATGTTTTCCATGAGGAATAACGTACTCTTTGCTCATACCTGTTTGACTTCGAACAATAATCTTTCGTGATCCCTTACGGTCTTCGCCAAACTCAATAAATCCATCAATTTCACTGATAACAGCTGGATCCTTTGGTCGCCTTGCTTCAAAAAGCTCAGCAACACGAGGAAGGCCTCCTGTGATATCGCGTGTTTTTCCAGATGCTCGAGGAATTTTTGCTAAAAGCTCACCAGCACCAACATCCTTTTTATCTCGAACAAGAATATGAGCACCAACTGGGATAGAATAAATCCCAAGCACTTCTTTCTTTTGATCTGTAACAATAATTTGAGGATGAAATTCTTGCTTATGCTCGACGACAACTCGCTCAGTCACACCTGTAATTGGGTTTTGCTCTTCTTGAATTGTTACATTTTCTTTAATATCTTCAAAATTAACAACACCCTTAACTTCTGTAATAATCGGAATTGTATACGGATCCCAATTAACAAAAATAACACCTTTTTTAATTTCAACACCATCAGCAATTTTAATTGTCGATCCCTGCAAAAGAGGATATCGCTCAAATTCACGACCAAACTCATCGTTAACGCTAATGGAACCATTTCTATTTAAAACGACAAATTCCTGACCTTTTTGAACAACGCGGAGCTTATGATAATGAACAGCACCACTATTTTTTGAACGAATAAATGACTGTTCAACAGAGCGGCTCGCCGTACCACCAATATGGAACGTTCTCATTGTTAGCTGTGTTCCAGGCTCACCAATACTTTGCGCTGCGATAGGACCGACAGCTTCTCCGATCTCAACTAATCTTTGCGTCGCTAGATTGCGTCCATAACAACGAATACAAACACCTCTCTCTGACTCGCATGTTAAAACACTTCGAATACGTACTTTTTCAATACCAAGCTGCTCGATAATCTCTGCTTTTTCTTCTGTAATTTGCTGACCTGCTTCCACAACAAGCTGATCCGTTACAATATCAACAATATTGTCCAACGCAACACGTCCAACAATGCGTTCTCTTAAACTAACAACAACTTCATCACCTTCAATAATCGCAGAAACAGTAATACCGTTAACCGTCCCACAATCGTCTTCAGTAACAACAATTTCTTGAGCAACGTCAACCAGTCGTCGTGTTAAATAACCAGCATCAGCCGTCTTAAGAGCCGTATCAGCCAAACCTTTTCGAGCACCATGAGTTGAAATAAAGTATTCCAAAACCGTTAAACCTTCACGGAAACTAGCAATAATTGGATTCTCAATAATTTCACCTGATGGTTTTGCCATCAAACCACGCATACCAGAAAGCTGACGAATCTGAAGCCGTGATCCACGAGCACCAGAATCAGCCATAATGAAAACAGGATTAAATGGATCCATTCCTTTAAAAACTAAATCTGAAATTGATTCAGTTGTATGTGTCCAAATATCAATAATTTTATTGTATCGCTCACGTGCAGTAATAATACCCTTGCGATACTGATCTTCAACCTTTGCAACTTCTTGCTTTGAATTCTTTACCAATGTCTTTTTCTCTTCAGGAATAGTCATATCTGAAATACTAATAGAAATACCAGCATCTGTTGCAGAACGAAAACCTAATGCTTTTAAATCATCTAAAAGAACAACCGTAACGTTTTGAGCAAATCGCTTATAGCAATCAGAAATAACAGCTCCTACCTTCTTTTTCGCCATTGTGTCGTTCACAAATCCAAAACTCTTTGGTAATAAATTATTAAAAACAATACGTCCTATCGTTGTCTCAATTGTTTGATTCTTGCTAGAATCATCCTTTTCACCTTCACCTAATGCTTGCTGTTGCGTAATAACCAGCGACGGTCTTTCTTCACCCCAAACTTTTTCATTCTTCAATCTCAGTTTAATACGAGAATGCAGACCAACAAGTCCATCATGATATGCGATAATGGCTTCTTCTCTTGATGCAAAAAGTCTTCCCTTGCCAGGACCATCGACCTTATCCTTTGTTAAATAATAAAGTCCCAAAATGATATCTTGTGTTGGAGAAAGTAGAGGCCTTCCGTCTGCCGGTGAAAAAACATTATTGATTGATAAAAGCTCTAATCGACATTCCATTTGTGCTTCTAATGAAAGAGGGACATGAACAGCCATCTGATCCCCGTCAAAGTCTGCGTTGAAAGCTGCACAAACTAAAGGATGCAACTGAATTGCTTTTCCTTCAACTAAAACTGGCTGAAAAGCCTGAATACTCAAACGATGAAGCGTTGGAGCACGATTAAGCATAATAGGATGATCTTGAATAACCTCGTCTAAAATATCCCAAACTTCATTCTTAGCGCGCTCAACCATTCTCTTCGCACCTTTAATTGTATGAACAAAACCTCTTTCGCGAAGTTTACGAATGATAAAGGGTTCAAACAATTCTAATGCCATTTTCTTCGGCAAACCACACTGATGCAATTTAAGTTCTGGACCAACAACAATAACAGATCGTCCAGAATAATCAACGCGCTTACCTAAAAGATTCATACGGAATCGTCCTTGTTTTCCCTTAAGCATATCAGACAATGACTTTAACGGACGATTATTTGATCCTAAAACTGGACGTCCATGACGACCATTATCCAAAAGAGCATCAACAGCTTCTTGAAGCATGCGCTTTTCATTTCGAATAATAATTTCAGGAGCATTTAAATTAATCAATTTTTTTAATCGATTGTTTCTATTGATAACACGTCGATATAAATCATTTAAGTCAGAAGTCGCAAATCGTCCACCTTCTAGAGGAACGAGCGGACGCAAATCTGGCGGAATAACTGGCAACGTTTTTAAGACCATCCAAGCAACATCATTTCCAGATTTCTTAAAGTCCTCTGCTGTCTTAAGCGTTTTTGCTAATTTCTTTGCATTTGTTCCGGCTGGATTTGCTTTATCTAAATCTTTGCGAAGCTGTTTACATAAAACATCTAAATCAACTTGCTGAAGAAGATCAAGAATAGCTTCCGCACCAATTCGTGCTTTAAATGAATCACCATATTTTGCTAAACATTCTTGATATTTTTCTTCTGATAAAAATTGCTTAAATTTTAATTGTGTATCCCCTGGATCAACAACAACGTATTCTTCGTAATAAATAATTTTTTCTAGATCTTTAAGTGTGATTTGGAGCAAAGCGGATAAGCGGCTAGGAACAGCTTTGTAAAACCAAATATGAGTCACAGGACAAGCAAGCTCAATATGCCCCATACGTTCTCGTCGGACGGATGAACGTGTAACAATAACACCACAACGATCGCAAACAATCCCCTTAAACTTAATTCCCTTATATTTTCCACAATTACACTCCCAATCACGAACAGGTCCAAAAATTCTTTCGCAAAAAAGACCATCTTTTTCAGGCTTAAGCGTTCGATAGTTTAGCGTTTCAGCTTTTTTAACTTCGCCATTAGTCCACGACATAATAACGTCTGGAGAAGCCAACTTGATACTAATGCTATCGTAAGTTTTTTCTTGGTTCATAGTGATCTATTTTCCTTTTTTTCGCTCTTGGGACTCTGCTTGTGAATTTTCCATACGGATATCCAAGCATAAGCCTTGCAATTCTTTAATGAGAACATTGAATGATTCTGGAGTTCCTGGAGTTAATTTCTGTTCACCTTTAACAATCGCTTCATAAATGCGACTACGTCCAGCGACGTCGTCACTTTTGACTGTAAGCATTTCTTGCAAAGTGTATGCTGCCCCGTATGCTTCAAGGGCCCAAACTTCCATTTCTCCAAAACGCTGTCCACCAAAATGAGCTTTTCCACCTAACGGCTGTTGCGTAACAAGTGAATACGGCCCAATGGATCGCGCATGAATTTTTTCGTCAACAAGATGAATAAGCTTAAGCATATAGATGTAGCCAATTGTGACTTTCTGATCAAATGGAAGTCCTGTGTATCCATCGTAAACAGATGTCTTTCCATCTACTGGCAACTCTGCTTCTTTTAAAAGACCGCGAATCTCCTCTTCAGTCGCACCATTAAAAACAGGTGTTTCACATTCGAGACCAAGAACGTGTGCAGCCCAACCTAAATGTGTTTCCAAGAGCTGTCCAACATTCATTCGAGAAGGAACTCCTAATGGATTCAAAATAATTTCAATCGGCGTACCATCTTCTAAAAAAGGCATGTCCTCTTCTGGTAAAATGCGAGCAACGACACCTTTGTTTCCATGTCGCCCAGCCATCTTGTCACCTTCAGAAACTTTACGCTTTGTTGCAATGTAAACAACAACTTTCTTTAAAACGCCAGCTGGAAGCTCATCGCCACGCTTAACTTTTTCTATCTCATGCTCTTGCTCTTCCATTAATTCTTCTGCTCGATCTTCAAAAAATCTTAAAGCATCAGCTGCGTCTTCATCTTTTTTAATTTCACGAAGACCCATTTTTGCTAATTTTGCACTATTAATTCCAAAAATCTTACATAACTTCTTTTCTTTTTCCTCTTCTAAAAATTGAAGTTCTTGTTTGTAATAATGCTTCACCTTATCAGTTGCAATAATTTCTTTCTTCTTATCTTCTTTTGACTTTCGCCCACGTTCCGTGCGTTGAAAAACTTCAACGTTAACAACAACACCTTCTTCTCCTGGAGGAAGAGTCAATGATGAATCTTTAATATCAGCGGCTTTTTCACCAAAAATAGCACGCAGCAATCTCTCTTCTGGAGAAAGCTCTTTTTCGCTTTTTGGTGTAACTTTTCCGACGAGAATATAACCAGCTTTAACTTCTGCGCCGATACGAACAATACCGTCTTCTGTTAAATCTTTAAGCGCTTCTTCGCCAACATTTGGAATGTCACGCGTAATTTCTTCATTTCCAAGACGCGTTTCACGAGATTCAACTTCAAACTTCTCTATATGAATTGAGGTATACTTGTCCTCTTTAACTAATTTCTGACTCAAAATAATCGCGTCTTCAAAGTTATACCCTCTCCATGACATAAACGCGACTAAAATATTGCGTCCTAAAGCAAGCTTACCATTCTTTGTTGCCATGCCATCTGCGATGACTTGGCCTTCTTGAACATAATCCCCTAATTTAACAAGAGGTTTTTGATGAGTACATGTGTTAGAATTTGATCGAACATAGTTCTTCAAATTATATGTTGTTTTTCCAACCGTGATCTCTGTCGCATCAACATTAACGACTTTTCCTGATTCCTTAGCAATAACAACAGTTCCAGAATCCCTAGCAACCGTTGATTCCATTCCCGTGCCAACATAAGGAACTTCTGTAGCCATCAAAGGAACAGCCTGACGTTGCATGTTTGATCCCATCAAAGCTCTGTTTGCATCATCATGTTCCAAGAATGGAATAAGCGATGTCGCTGCAGAAACCAGCTGCTTAGGCGAGACATCCATATACTCTACCTTGCTTGGATGAGCATACGGAAAATCTGCACGATAACGGCAAGAAATATCTTTTTCTAAAAAATTACCAGCTTTATCAATTAGAGTATTTGCCTGTGCAATATATTTTGTCTGATCAATATCAGCTGTTAAATACTCAATTTTGTTCGTTACACGCCCATCAATAACTTTACGATATGGTGTTTCGATAAAACCTAAGTCATTAACACGTGCGCATGTTGCTAAAGAAGCGATAAGTCCAATATTTGGACCTTCAGGTGTTTCAATCGGACAAACGCGGCCATAATGTGTATGATGAACGTCTCGAACTTCAAAACCAGCTCGTTCTCGAGATAACCCGCCAGGACCTAAAGCACTGACACGTCTTTTATGCGTTGTCTCTGCTAAAGGATTGCCCTGATCTAAAAACTGAGATAACTGGCTACGACCAAAGAAATCTTGAACTTGACTTGAAAATAATCGAGAATTGATTAAATGATGCGCTGTTAAATTCTCAAATGTATTCATAACAACAAGACGCTCTTTAATCGATCTTTCAATTCTAGCAAGCCCAATGCGAACTTGATTCTGAACAAGTTCTCCGACGGTCTTAATGCGTCGATTACCAAGATGATCAATATCATCTGTCTCACCTTGACCATCTCTTAATTTAAATAAATATTTAATAACTTCAGCAACCGTTGCTAAATCAAGAATGCGATTATCTAAATCAACATTCATATTAAGTTTTCGGTTAATAATATAACGGCCAACTTTACTTAACTCATATCGTTTTGGCTCAAAAAATAATCTAAAAAATAAGCTATCAGCAACTTCAATCGTGGCTGGCTCTGTCGGTCTCATCTTGCGATAAAAATCAAGAAGCGCTTCTTCTTTTGTTGTTGTATGATCCTTCTCTAACGTGTTAGCTAACTTACTTAAATCATCTCCGAAAAGTTTTTTCATCTCTTCTTCTGTTGAAAGCCCCATAATACGTAGAATTTGAGTCGCAGGGAAACTCCTTCTACGATCAATGTAAGCCAAAAGAACATCGTTTAAATCATACTTAATCTCAAACCAAGCACCACGCGAAGGAATAATGCGTCCTTGATAAATGCTTTTTCCAGTCGGATGCATTTCTTGCTCAAAAGAAACCCCTGGTGGTCGCTGAATTTGCGAAACAGCAACTCGCTCATCTCCATTGATAATAAAAGTGCCTGTTTCTGTGATAAGAGGAAAATCGCCAAAATAAACTTCTTGCTCTTTGACCTCTACAGGCGTAATGAGCCTTAGCTTTACTTTTAAAGGTGCAGAATATGTCATTCCACGCCTTTGGCATTCACGAGAAGAATATTTTTCTTTTCCAAGATGATAACTGACGTACTCCAAGCGAACTTGGCCATCATAACTCTCAAATGGAAATGCTTCCTGAAAAGCTTCTTCAAGACCACAGCTATCTCTTTCTTCAGGATTCACATACCTTTGCAAAAAACTTGCATAAGACACAACCTGGATATCAAGCAAATTTGGAAGTTGAAAATTATCTTTATATTTGCTGAAATCTTTTATTTTTCTTTTTTTCATATTTTCTTTTCTTGGTTGAAGTTCTGAACTTTTTAATTAATTTCAACAACAGCGCCGGCATCAGCTAATTTTTTCTTTAGCTCTTCTGCTTCTTCTTTTGTAACGCCTTCTTTAATAGGTTTTGGAGCAGCTTCAACTAAATCTTTTGCTTCCTTTAAACCTAAATTTGTTGCAGCTCTAACTTCCTTGATGACAGAGATTTTATTAGCACCCATTTCTTTCAAGATAACATCAAAAGCTGTTTTCTCTTCTTCTGGTGCTGCTGCAGCGCCTGCAGCGCCGCCCATCATTGGAACACCCATCATTGGTGCTGCGGCTGTAATGCCAAACTTGTCTTCAAGAGCTTTAACCAAATCAGAAAGCTCAAGAGCTGTTAAACCTTCAACTGTCTTGATAACTTCTTCTAGCTTTGATGAAAGCGCCTTACTTTCCTTCTTTTCTTCTACTGCTGGTTGTTGCTCAACCTTTTCTTCTGCTGTATTTTCTGACATTTTACTTTCCTCCTATTTTCTCGCTTAATTGCTTTAATATTGATAATAAATCTCTGGTTTTTCCTGTTAAAGCTCCCGCCAATCTTGTGAGCGGAGCTTGTATTGTTTGAGCTAACATCGTCAACAATACATCTCGACTTGGAAGATCTGATAGTCGCTGAATTTCTGATTCAGCAACAGCCTTACCTTCTAAAACGCCACCTTGAACATTAAGTCCTTCAAAATCTTTAGCAAATTTAACTAAAACTTTTGCTACCTCAACAGAATCTTTATCGCTCCAAACAAAGGCAATCTGATTTTCAATCTTTTCACCTAATTCAGAAATATCTAAATCTTTCAATGCTCTTTGAGCAATGCGATTTTTTGATACATAAATTTCCGCGCCTGTTTGGCTCAATGCTTTTCTAAAATCACTCATTTCGGGTGAAGAAACTTTGGAATAACTAATCAAAAAAGTGTTCTGACGCTCTTTAACACCTTTGGAAATTCGATTGATAATGCCTTCTCTGATTAAAAGTCCAACTTTTTTCATAATGATACCTTTATCCCTGGACCCATTGTTGTCGCCAACGAAACACTTTTGATTAAATCTCCCTTGATAGCCTGAGGCGTTACATGATTAATCGCATCCAGCAAATATTTAACATTCTCAAGAATCTTGTCCGCAGAAAACGAACATTTGCCAACGCCAATATGAACACCTGCTTGCTTATCAGATTTAAATTCAACCTTACCTGCTCTAACCTCATTAACGGCTTTCTCTATATCTGTAGTGACTGTGCCCGACTTTGGACTTGGCATTAAACCACGAGGCCCTAGAACTTTTCCAAGCTTGCTTAAATCTCTCATAATATCTGGCGTTGCAATAACACAATCAAATCCCAAGAATCCTTTTGACACTTTTTCAATCAAATCTTCTGCTCCAACATAATCGACGCCAAGTTCCTTGGCTTTTAGAGCTTGATCTCCTTTGCAAAAAACAGCAATTTTTACTTTTTTCCCTGTTCCATGAGGCAAAACAGCTGTGCCGCGAACAATTTGCTCAGAACTTTTTGGATCAACATTTAACCGGAGATGCAACTCTAATGTTTCGTCAAATTTAACTCTTGGAACACCTAAAAGAACTTCAATGCCTTCCTTGAGAGGATAAATCTTTCCAGCCTCAACCTTTTCAACCGATTTTGCCATACGTTTGCTTAATTTAACCATCAGAAACCTCGATTCCCATGCTTCGAGCTGTTCCCTTAATAATTTTGACAGCTTTATCCATGCTAGCCGTATTTAAATCTTCCATTTTTGTTTTGGCAATTTCTTGGACTTGCTTCATGTCAATTGTGCCAATTTTTTCTTTTCCAGCTAAGCCAGAAGCTTTTGCCAAATTTGCTGCTTTTTTAATAAGAACTGAACTAGGTGGGGTTTTAAGAATAAAATCAAACGACTTATCTTTGTAGACTTTAATGATCGCCGGCAAGATAAGGCCTTCTCTGCCTTTTGTTTTTTCATTAAACTGCTTGCAAAACATCATAATATTAACGCCATGCTGACCTAACGCAGGACCAACAGGTGGGGCAGGATTTGCCTGACCCGCAGGAACATAAAGTTTTATTTGAGCGACTACTTCTTTTGCCATGTTACACCTTCTCGACTTGCCAGTATTCTAGTTCAACGAGCGTTGATCGACCAAAAATCGACACACTCACTTTTAATTTTCCGCGATCCGGATGGATCTCCATAACAACGCCGTTAAAACTTGCAAACGGTCCTTCAATAATCTGCATAGGTTCACCAATCTCAAAAATAGTCTTTGGACTTGGTTTTGCCTCTGTTTCTTCCGTTTTCTTTAAAATATTCTCAACTTCTTGTTCTGAAAGCGCTGCTGGCTTTCTGCCTGGTCCGATAAATCCAGCAATCCCTGGAGTCGTCTTAACTAAATACCAACTTTCATTGTTCATCTCCATGTTGATTATGATGTAACCTGGAAAAAACTTTCTAGTTGATATGCACTTCTTTCCGCGACGCACCTCAGAAACTTGTTCCGTTGGAACAACAACTTCCTTGATATACTGCTTTAAGCTGGTCGTTGCTATTCTTTTATCTAGACCGGCCTTTGCGCGTTCTTCACAACCTGTTTGTGTATGGACAACGTACCACTTCATAATATTATTTAATTATCAATCCTAATAGCCTGGAAAGAATAAAATCGGAAGTGCCAATAAATAATCCTAAGAAAAATGTGCTGACAAGGACAATCCATGTCGCTTCAATCAACTCAGCACGTGTTGGCCAATTGACTTTCTTAAGTTCAACAACTACTTCCGAAAAAAATTTTTGAATCTTTCCAACCATTTTATTGTTTTTTCCGCAGGCCTGGTAGGACTCGAACCTACAACACTCGGTTTTGGAGACCGATGCTCTAGCCATTGGAGCTACAGGCCTAAGTTATTTTTTCTTTTCCCGATGTAATGTATGTCGACGACAAAAACGACAGAACTTCTTAAGTTCAATACGTTCTGGTTTTTTCTTTTTATCTTTTGTACTTGTATAATTAAGCTGTTTACATTCAGTACACTGAAATTGAATATTTTCACGCATTTTAAGAATCTCGTTATTCTTCTTTAAGCCCTCGACCGGAATTGAACCGGTGACCTCGTCCTTACCAAGGACGTGCTCTTCCTACTGAGCTACAAGGGCAAATATATGAACCCAAAGTATACTGTCTTATCTAAAATTTGTCAAGTTTTTTATTAACTATTTCTAATACTAAAGATATTAAAAATAATAGGGTTAGCTCAATTTTATGATGTCTTAATTAATCTTAAAAAACGACGTTTTCCGATCTTTAAAACCCCTGACTCTTTAGGCAAAATATCTTTATCAAGCTTTTTTCCATTAAAACTAACTGCCCCTTGTTTTAAAAGGCGTCGCACTTCATTTGATGAAATTGGACACGGTGAAACGCTGACCGTTGATGCCGTAGTTGAAATTGCAGTCAATGCAGAAATTTCAGAAGTATCATATTCCGGTATGTCATCTGGCACTTCTCCACCAGAAAACTGCTTTTCAAAGCTTTCACGCTCTATTTTAGCCACTTTTTCTGAATAAAACTGACTAACAATCTCCTCGGCAAGGGTCAATTTTGCCTCTTTAGGATGCATTTCTTTAGCTTTAGAGATATCTATATCTGTCAAAAGCTCGTAATATCTAAGCATCATTTCATCGCTAATAGACATTATTTTACCAAAAATCTCCTTTGGTGGCTCATCAATGCCAATATAGTTACCTAAAGACTTGCTCATCTTCTGAACGCCATCTGTGCCCTCTAGAAGGGGCATCATAACGACAGCCTGCGGCTCTTGACCAAAGGTTTCCTGTAGCTGTCGCGCCATCAAAAGATTAAATTTCTGATCAGAACCACCAAGCTCAACATCTGCCTTCAAATAAACTGAATCATACCCTTGCATCAAAGGATAGATAAACTCTAAAATACTGATTTCTTTGTTCTCATCTATGCGTTTCTTAAAATCTGCACGAGCCAACATCTGCGCAACAGTACATCGAGCAGACAAATCCAAAACATCCTGACTTGAAAGCCTTTTAAGCCATTTGCTATTAAAAATAACATTCGTTTTCTTTTTATCGAGAATCTTAAAGACCTGCCGTTCATATGTTTTAGCATTTTTACGAATCTGTCCTGGCGTCATGCGCACGCGCAGTTGATCGCGCCCTGTTGGATCACCAATTTGAGCAGTAAAATCTCCAATTAAAAAGAAAACTTTATGACCTAAATCCTGAAATTGTCTTATTTTTCTAAGTAAAACAACATGGCCGAGATGTAAATCTGGAGCGGTTGGATCAAACCCAGCTTTAATGTGAAGTGGTTTTTTATTTTTTTGAGACCTTAAAAGCTTTTCCTTTAAGATTTCAATATTGATAATTTCTGTGGTACCAGAAGAAATTTTCTTGATGATGTCTTCTTGCATGATATTTGCCTTGGATTAAACAAGTGAAAATGTGTGACTGCACTTCTCAGCGCAGTCACACACATAATAACTTATTTACTCTTGCTCAACTTCTCGTGCTTGATCGTCGGAAACTTTTGAACTTAAACCAATTTTCATCTGATCAACATCGACTTTGATAACCTTTACCTGAATCTTATCTCCAGCTTTTAAGGCATCAGAAGCTGTTTTATCAATTTCAGAAGCATAAATAAGTCCTTCGAGCTCCTCCTCAAGCTTGACAAAAACACCAAACTCAGAATTCATCACGACCTCTGCCTCTAAAACTTTTCCAACTGGATATTGTTCTGCAATCTCAGACCACGGATTATCTTTAAGCTGCTTGTATCCCAATGTGATCTTTCTTTGGTCCGGATCAACAGCTAACACAACAATCTCGACCGATTGACCTTTTTTGAAGATTTCCTGAGGATGATTGACTTTGCGAGTCCAAGACATATCAGAAACATGAATCATTCCTTCAATACTTCCGTCGAGCTCAACAAATGCCCCATAATCTGTAAATCCGCGAATCTTTCCTTCGACTTTTGAATCAATAGGAAACTTTTCTTCAGCTTCAAGCCATGGATTCTTTTCCAATTGCTTAAGACTTAAAGAAATTCTTTTAGTATCGCGGTCAATATTAATAATTTGAACTTCGATCATATCGCCAATCGCAAACATTTCCTGAGGATTGACCATCTTCTTCTGCCAAGAAATTTCAGAAGAATGCAAAAGCCCTTCAATGCCCTTGTCAATTTCGACAAAAACACCGTAAGGCATAAGATTAACAACTTTACCTTGAATTTTTGACGCAACAGGATATTTATTTTCAATACCTTCCCATGGATTAGCAGTGATTTGTTTTAATCCTAATGACACTTTTGAATTCTCTTTATCAAAATCAAGAATCAAAACTTCTATCTCATCACCTACTGCAACCAACTCTGATGGATGATTAATGCGAGACCAACTCATATCTGTAATATGCAAAAGTCCATCAATTCCGCCAAGGTCAATAAATGCACCGAAATCTGTAATGCCCTTAACGCTACCAACACGCTTTTGTCCTTTTTCAATCTTGTCCCAAAGTTTCGCCCTAATTTCGTCGCGCTCTTTTTGGACAACTTCTCGTCGAGAAAGAATAATGTTGCGTCTCTGCTTATTCATCTTGGTCACAACAAACTTATATTTGTTTCCAATGATATCTTTTGGCGCAACACCCTTAAATGCGGACAACGATCTTGGTAAAAACGCATCCGCTCCTTGCATATCAACGATGTATCCACCATTGACTGGCTTAACGACACGACCCTCTACAGAAGATCCCTCATCAACCTCATCAACAATTTTCTGCCATCCTTTAAGCTTTTGAGCTTTTGAATACGAAAGAATAAGTCTTCCTGCGTCGTCCTCAGTCGATTCGATTAAAACGTCAACCTGGTTTCCTTCCTTAAGCTCCTCAATATCCCGAAATTCGCCTAGAGGAATAAATCCCTCGGATTTAAATCCGATATCGACGATAACATCCTTTTCGGTAATTCCTACGATTTCGCCTTTAACGATTTCGCCTTCGTTAATTTCTCGCAGAGTATTTTCGTACAACTCTGCCATAATAGATTGTTTTTCTGCTGACATAAACTAAACACCTCTTTCTTAAGAATTCTTTTGCGTGAAATACGAAAAATCAATCAGCAAAGGATTAACCGTTTTCTGCAAAAGTTCCAAGATTATCGGTGAAAAGGCCCCTTTTGTCAACTAAAATTTTTATGATTAAACAATATTAAGAAAAAAGAAAAAAATAGTGGAGAAAAAATCTACTTGCTTACCTTTAAAGATAGCTCTTTAATGGCTTCCATAACTGCATATGCTGTTTCTCGATATGACTCGCCTTGCTTAATATGAATAGGTGAGCCAAAATAAACCGTTACTCTCGCAGGCTTGATTAGCTTTGATTTAGGCGCCATGGCCTTATTTGATCCACAAATATAAGCTGGCACAATCGGGACACCTGCCTTCGCAGCAATCATTCCAACACCTGGCTTGGCGTTTTCTGGATCAATCACACCTATTTGCCGCCCTCCTTGAGGGAACATGACAAGCCCTTGCTTTGTATTAAGTCGACGGATAGATTCTCTAATTGAACTAGGATCTGCGATTCCTCTTCGAGCAGGAAAAGCTCCGACCAACGGAAGGATGGTAGAAAAAAACTTACTTTTAAACAAAGATGCCTTGGCAAAATAGCTTAATCTACGCCCAGAGGCAATGCCCAAAATCATTGGATCCAGATTACTTAAATGGTTACTTGCCAAGACGTAACCAGACTCCTTAGGTATATGCTCAGCTCCAAAAGCCCGAAGAAACAAAAAGCTTTTAAAAAAAATCCAAAATAACACATGCCCTATCCAATAAACCATTTTATAATTTCTTTAATACCGTTTTTCCGTATTCAATCAGCATTTTTGCCTTAGCCATAGATTTAGCTTCGACATAGGATCGAACCAACGGCTCTGTACCAGATGGACGAAACATAATCCAGCTCTCATCTTCACAAACAAGCTTAACGCCGTCGAATGTCTTGATATCAACGACCTTTTTCCCAAGAATCTTTTTCATTAATTTTACTTTTTTCAAATCAAATTTCTTCTTATCGGTTTTAAGTCCTGCTTTTTGATAATAATATCGCCCGAACTCTTTTTCCATTTCTTGGATAAGCTTTTTGATACTTTTTTTGCTATACACCATCATTTCAAGCAAAAGAAGGCCTGCAAGAGTACCATCTCTTTCTGGAATATAATTCTGAACACCAACCCCTCCAGCTTCTTCACCGCCGGCTAAAATATCCTCAGAAATCATTAAATCAGAAATATATTTAAATCCAACTGGCGTTTCATAAAGTTTTAAACCTAAACCTTTTGCGATATTGTCAAGCATCGTTGTTCCGCAAATTGTTTTAACGATGCCGCCTGATCGACCTTTATTTCGCGCAAGATGCAAAATAATCAATCCCAATATTTTCTGAGGGTTAATATATTCTCCGTCAGCTGTAACAGCAGCAATGCGATCAGCATCTCCATCTAAAATGAGACCAAGATCAAATTTTTCTTTTTTAACGCGATCCTTGATCTCACTAACATATTCTTCAACAGGCTCTGGCTTCCCCCCTTCAAAGGAAGGATTAATGTCTGCGCGCATGACTTGAGCTCGAATATTAGTCTCTCTTAAAACACGTAAAATCAAAGAACCTCCGCTACCATGCATCGCATCAGTCAAAACTTTATAACGCGATTTCTTGATGGCTTTCAAATCAATATAATTTCTTAAAAAATCAACATACTCTTCCTTAAAATCATAAATGACTAAATCTTTTTTCTTTTTTGCCATCTCAAAGTCAACCTTTTTAACTTCTGTCTTGCATAAGTATTCTTCAACAAGATCTGTTATTTCTCTTGAAGCAGCACCGCCTTGTGCTGTTTTAATCTTAATACCGTTAAATGCGGCTGGGTTGTGGCTTGCTGTAACCATAAGGCCAGCAACACAATTTCTTCGCGTTACACCAAAACTTAATGTCGGCGTTGGAATCGCTGTATCAGAAAGATAAACCTCTATATTATTTTTTGCCAAAATGCATGCCAGCGTCTTTGCATATTGATCCGACAAAAATCTTGTATCGTATCCTACGGCGACTCCTTTGCGAACGCCTGGCTTTTTTCTTAGGTCATGATTGATCCACTCGCTAATCGCTTGTGACAAGATTTCAACATTCTTAAATGTGAATTCCTTTGAAATGACTGCCCTCCAGCCATCAGTTCCAAACTTAATTTCATTTCTTGCATTTTCGCACATGAGACAACTCCCTTACCTTGTTATTTAATAATCAATTAGTAGCTCCATAAAGCTTATTCTGAAAAACATAATCCAAGACTTTATCCGGCACAAAATACTTTATTGTTTTATTCTGAAACATACGCATGCGAACATACGACGACGAGATATCAATCCCAGGCATAATAACGCTATGATGTTTTGCGTCTGAACTCTTTTTAATATATCCCGGTCTGTTAACAACAATAAAATCTGCAATTTCCAAAATTTTATCAATATACTTCCATTTCGGAAGTTGAGATAACGTATCTTCTCCGATAATAAAAAATAATTCCGTATCTGGAGGATACGTTTCCTTAAAGTAAAGCATCGTATTAATTGTATACGACCTTCCTCTTTTTTTAATTTCAAAATCAGAAATCTCAAAAAAAGGATTATCTTCAATCGCCAAACGTACCATTTCAAAACGATGTTTAGCGCCGGCGACAACTTTTCTATTTTTATGCGGAGGAATATAGGTTGGAACAAAAACAACCTTATTCAAATGCATACGTTCTAAAGCCATTTGAGCAATTGCTAAATGGCCAATATGAATCGGATTAAAGGTTCCGCCTAATACTCCTACTCTTTGCACGTTCTTTCCTTAATCAAAAATCTATTTACGAATCTGCCCTTTGCCCAATATCGTATATTTATACGTTGTCAGCTCAGGCAATGCCATAGGCCCTCGAGCGTGAAGTTTACCTGTACTAATACCAACTTCTGCTCCAAACCCAAATTCATATCCATCTGTAAAACGTGTCGATGCATTAACATAAACACAAGATGAATCAACAGCCCGCAAGAATTCATCTGCTTCTTTTTTATTTTTTGTAACAATAGTATCCGAATGTTTTGATCCGTAAATATTAATATGTTCAATGGCTTCAAAAAGATTGCCAACAACCTTTACTGAAAGAATTAAATCAAGATACTCTTCAGGCCAATCTTTTTTAGTTGCCTTCTTAATACCTGAAACAATTTCTCGAGTGCGTACACATCCACGAATCTCAACGCCAGCCTTATCAAAATTACTGATCATAGTCGGCAAAAAAATCTTAGCAATATTTTGATGCACCAACATTGTTTCCATAGCGTTGCAAACACCTGGACGCTGAACCTTAGCATTAAAACAAATATTGCGTGCCATTCTTAAATTTGCAGAATTGCTAACATACGTATGGCAAACACCCTTGTAATGCTTGATAACAGGAATACAAGAATTTTGTGTCACAAATTTAATCAAACTTTCTCCGCCTCTTGGCACAATAACATCAACATACTCATCTAATTTTAAAAGAAAATTAACAGACGCTCTATCTGTTGATGATATTAGCTGAACAGCATTAAGCGGAACTTTTGTCTTTTTAAGTGATTTCTTAATAACATCAAAGATTGCCTTATTAGAATGCACGGCTTCCTTGCCACCTTTGAGAATAACCGCATTGCCTGATTTTAAACAAAGACCAATGCAATCACTCGTCACATTTGGACGCGATTCATAAATGATACCAACAACGCCAATCGGCGTTCTGACCTTACTAATCTTGAGACCATTCGGGCGCCTGAAAGTTGCAATCATCTCATTAACCGGATCTTTAAGTTTTGCCGTATCTAAAAGACAATCCGCCATCGCCTTAATGCGTTTTTCATTTAACGTTAAACGATCAACCAGTGCTTTTGGATAATTTTTCTTAATAACAACATCAAGATCTCTTTGATTCTCTTTAACTAAGAATTTCTGATTCTTCAAAATAGCCTTGGCCATTAAGCGTAACGCTTTATTTTTTTCATTAGTCGAGACAAGTGCCATCTTTCGCGACGCAGCTTGTGTTAATCTCGCCATGGATATAATCTTTTTTTCTAAACTCATAACTTTCCTAGTTACCTTTGACACAAAACCATGTCATTGCGATGAATAACTTCAGTTTTACGTTTCTTATCATCTATTTTATGAAGATCGCCAACAGAATAATTAATAATTCCGCGTGCAATCTCAGAATCTTTTTGATCAACAATAACAACAACGTCTTCTTTTTTAAAATGTCCTTCCCAGCTAACGATGCCCGGAAGAAGAAGGCTTCTGCCTCCTTTTAAAAGAGCTTCTTTAGCACCTTGATCAATCACCACTTTTCCTTTTGGTTTGGCTCCAAATGAAATCCAATGACGTTTCGCTAAAAGCTTTTCTTCCTTTTCAAAAAAGAATGTTCCGATACGCTTTCCAGCAATAACATCTTTTACAACATTTCGCGTATCTCCATTAGCAATCACACACGGAATCTTAGCATGCGTCGCAATCTTCACAGCTTCAATCTTTGTGATCATCCCCCCTTTAGAAACATTCTTCTTAGTCGTACCAAGAGCCAAGCTTTCAATTTCTTTTGTCACTTCTTTAATTTCACGAAAAATCTTTTTTTCTTTATCTTTCGAATCATATAAACCATCAACATCCGACAAAATTAAAAGCAAATCAGCCTCAATCGCACTTGCAACAAGAGCCGAAAGTTTGTCATTATCTCCAAATTTAATTTCATCTGTCGATATTGTGTCATTTTCATTAATAATCGGAACAAGTCCATAGCCTAAAATCTTATTGATCGTACTTCGCGCGTTATTGTAACGTTTTCGATCATCAAAATCTTCCCAAGTCAACAACACTTGAGCGCAACGCAATTTACTTTTCTTAAGCAAATCTGTATATGTACGCATCAAAACATTTTGACCAATAGCAGCCAAAGCCTGCAGAGATGCAACATCCGTCGGCCTCACATGTTCACGAATTTCTCCTAAGCCCAACACAATTGACCCTGAACTAACCAAAACAACATCGATGCCCTTCTTTCGGAGCAAAGCAATTTCCTTAACAATAGATCGCAAGCCAGAAGATTGCGGCTTCATGTAGAAATTAGCAATGATGCCAGATCCAATCTTAATGACGACTCTTTTTATTTTTCTTCCGAATTTTCGTGACATAATATTTTTCTTATTTCGTTAACTAAATTATTTAATCCTTGTTTCTCGACCGCAGAAACTGAAAAAATCTTATCTTTAAACTCTTTTTTAAACCTTTTTAAATTTACTCTACTCTTTGATAAATCCATCTTGTTAGCAACAACAATTCTTTTCTTAAAAAATAACTTATGGCTATACTCTCTAAGCTCGTGATTAATTTTTCGATAATCTTCTATCGGATCTCTGCCCTCAACTCCCGCCATATCCAATACATGAACCAAAATCTTCGTTCGCTCTGCATGCTTTAAGAACTTGTCTCCCAACCCCCTGCCATCATGAGCACCTTCAATAAGACCAGGAAGATCCGCTATCACAAATTCAAAATCATCTTGAGAAACAAATCCTAAAATTGGCTTTTTTGTTGTAAAAGGATAGTTGGCAACCTCAGATCGAACCTTCGATATTGCAGAAATCAAAGTTGATTTCCCAACATTCGGAAATCCGATAAGACCAACATCTGCCATAATTTTAAGCTCAAGAAGAATTGTCTTCTCTTGGCCATCTTGCGGGGGCTTAAATGTTTTTTTATGATCATTTCCAACACCTCCACGCCCACCACGCGCTACAACAATACTTTGACCATCAAAAACTAAATCTTTAACAAGTAAATTCGTATCAGCATCTCGTATGATTGTGCCAACAGGAACTTTTAAAATACAATCAAGGCCAGTCTTGCCGTATTTCCCTTTACTACTAGCATGACCACCTTTTTTTGCTTTATGATGTTGTCTAAATTTGTAATCTAAAAGTGTCTGAATAGACCGACTTGCTTCAAAGATGACATCGCCACCCTTGCCCCCATCTCCCCCATCAGGTCTCGGATGTCGCATTCGCTTATCAGAATAAAAACTTTCACATCCATTACCGCCCTTGCCAGCACTCACAAAAATTCTTGCTTCATCAACAAAAACTGCCATATATATCCTCTTACCTTAAAAAAACCCTTTAATCTATTCTTTCGTTTCGATAGAAACAATGCTGAGGCTTGTTAAGTTTTGTCGATGCCCTTTTTTAAGTGCATTATCTTTTCTGCGCCAATATTTAAAAGCAATAACTTTTTCGCCTTTTTTATGCTCGACAACCTTGGCTGTAACCTTTACATCTTTTAAATGCGGCTGACCAACTTTAACAGTTGTTCCTTTTGAGTAAAGTAATACCGGGCTTAGCGAGAACGCTTTGCCTTCTTTTTGATCAACGGTTTGAACATCAATCAAATCACCTTCTGATACTTTAAATTGCTGTGAACCAACTTCTACGATTGCGTACATCTTTTCCTCCTTAAAAACAATTTTAAACAAATTTATTCAATTTTAACTCTTCCATGCCCATGACAATATGGACATGCTTCAAATGACATAGATTCAATAGTCTTTCCTGCTCTTGCACGAGTCATTTCCAAAAGACCTAGTGATGATATCTTGGTGATTTCTGTCTTTGAATGATCTTTAGCCAATGCTTTTTGAAGAGCTTGCAAAACCTGCCTACGATGAGCTTCTCTTCCCATGTCGATAAAATCGATGACAATAATACCACCTAAATCTCTTAAACGCAACTGTCTTGCGATTTCCGATGCGGCTTCCGCGTTAACCATAAAAGCGGCTTCTTCTGGTGATGCATTAACCTTAAAACGTCCACTATTAACATCCACGACGATAAGCCCTTCCGTTGGTTCAATAACAATATGTGCCCCAGACTTCAAGTAGACTTTTCGATCATAAATTTTATTAAGCTGCTTAGCTACATTCTTATTCTCAAATAAAGGCGTCTCACCCTTATAATAATGAATTTTATCAACCATCTCTCTTCCAATTAACATTTGCACAAATTTCTTTATACGCCCATATTCTTCCTGCGAATCTACAATGAGCTTATCAATATCTTCTCTCAAAAAATCACGAACAATACGCCAAACAAGATCATATTCTTTATAAATAAGAGAGGGTGCTTTGCGTTCATCAGAAAGCTTTCTAATGCGCATCCAAATCTTGTATAGGAACTTGGCATCCCGAATAATCTCACGCTTCCCTTTTTGAGAAGCAACTGTTCGAACAATAAAACCGCTTTCTTCAGCAAAATTTAACCCTTTTAGAATTTCTTTTAGACGCTGTCGGTCATCTGAAGTTTCAATTTTCTTTGAAATTCCAAGATGTTTATCATATGGCATAAAAACAACAAAGCGACCAGGAAGGCTAACATGTGTAGTCAATCGCGCCCCTTTATTACCAAAAGGCTCCTTAACAACCTGCACAAGAACTTCATTGCCTTTTTTCAAAGAGAAATCCTTCGTCCTTTTGCGCTTCGTTTTCTTCTTCTTACCGTTCAACATGCGATCAATCAATTTTCTCGGACCCGTAAATTCCTCTTCAACCAAAGGATTAATAGCATCGGTTAAATAAAGAAATCCATTCTTTTCTTGGCCAATATTAACAAAAGCAGCATTAATCGATGGCAATATTGACTCAACAACACCTTTATAAATATTTCCAAGAAGGAAATTTTGACGATCCATCTGAATATAAAAATCATCCAAAACTCCATCTTCAATAATAGCGACACGCTTCTCGCTCGCCTTGATATTTACTAAAATTTCTTTAGACATTTTTTATTATTTACCTTCGAATTTCTGAAGCCGTTTCTTTAACTCCTCACTATCATCAGGCATCTTATCCGTTATAATGTGAGGTGTGATAAAGATAAGCAACTCTGTTTTTGATAGTGTCTTTTCTTTCTTTTGGAATAAAAGTCCAACTAGAGGGATATCCCCTAAAAAAGGAACCTTTTTCTTGACATCGGTCCACTGATTCTTGATGAGACCTGCAATAACTAACGTCTGCCCATCTGCAATCATGACCCGCGTAGAGGCTGATTCAGTACTTAATTGTGGTACACTTGTATTTTCGACTTGAACAAAATCTAAAATCGCCGTAACTTTAGGCTCTATGTCTAAAGTCACAAATCCTGCATTGTTGACATGCGGCGTGACTTCAAAGATAACTCCAATGTCTTTATATTCCCATCCGGAAACCTGAAGCTTAGCCTGTTCCTCATTATACGTATATTCAGGCAACGGATATTGACTACCAACAACGATGTTGGCTGTCTGATTATCCAGCGTCACAATGCGAGGATTCGAAAGAATATGTGTATTTGATCGTGAATCTAAAATTTCTAAAACAGCCTGCACCTGCGTAAAATCTAACGTTCCAAATGAAAACAAATCTTCATCTGGAGCTGGAAACGGCTGATCCTTAACATATTTATTTTCGGAAGTCGTTGTAAAGGGCCATGTTACTGGCCTATTTGCGCCTGATCCTGAAAGTTGAAGCGTCCAGTCAATTCCTAAATTCTCTGAATCTGCAAGCGTTGTCTCGATAATCTTTGCCTCAATCAAAACCTGAGGTGTCGTTGCATCAAGGCGCCCAATAACATCAGCCATCAAAGATAAACTACTCACAGCATCTGTCACAATAATAATATTTGTTCTCTGATCAAAATTAATCGATCCTCGATCAGTTATCATTTTTTCTATAGATACAACAACATCAGAAGCATTTGCATAATTCAAAACAAACGTCTTTGTCATAATTGCTTCCTGATCAGCTAGAACAAGCGCATCTTCTCTTAATTTTTTAAGATTTTCAATTGTTGTAACAATAATAATATTTCCTGTTTGTTCATATCCATAATTGTACGTTCTTAAAATAACATCTAGAGCATTTTTCCATGGAACATTCGTCAGTTGAATTGTCACAAGCCCGGTTACTTCCGGCCCAGCAACTATATTAACTCCACTTCGATAAGAAAGAATTTGCAAAACATTACGAATATCCGCATCACGAAAATCCAACGTAACACAACCATCGCACACCTCACCAAAAACATCTAACGTTGTCTCTTCTGATATAGGCTGAGATTGTTGATCTTGCGTATACCCTACGCTAACGAGAAGTCCAAATATAACAACGAAAATAAATAATTTTCGAATCACCTTATCTCCCCTTTCTTAATTCCAAAACAAATTCTTTACTATCTTTTGTTAAAAAAACCCTGCTTTCTTCTACCTTAAAAAGCGTATATCCGGCAATTTGACTTCCAATCTTAAAAACTTTTCCATTAATAATTGCTAAGCTTTTTCCCTTAGGATCATAGATAACCCCTTCAAGACTTAAATCTCCATGCCGAAGATTTTTATCATAAGTAATGACAGCACCACTTGGGCTTACCAATGACCAAAAAGGATCTCTTTTACCATGTGAGTCATATACAAAAGATGTTTTCTCCTCAGCCAATGCTGCACTAGATGACAAAAAAATAAAAAATACTAAAACTAAATATCGCATAATCATCTCTTTTTAATTCTTCTCCATGACAAAAATTGTAATAGCAATTTTAACAATATGCCTTCTCGGATGCCCGCTATTTTGTGTAATATCAAAATCTTCGATACTCATAAAAACTTCATCTGTTTCAATGCGATTAAACAGCTCCCCAATCGCATGGTAGCCGCCTTGTCCTCTAACATAAATAGGAAGTGAGAAATATTTTCCTCCATCATTCTCTAAAACAAGTTCTTGAGAATCTTTCAACGGCATAATCTGATCAATTTGAACATCTGAACTAATCGCAAGACGAGAAATCTTTTCAAGCAACATTGGAATTTCTTCTCTAGACAAAACGCTCATTTCAACTTTAGAGAGATTCCCTCGTAAACGCGACACTTCTTTTTGATAATGCGGCATATTCTTAAGATTATACTTCGTCTCTTTTAACTCTTTTGATAATTCGACACTCTTTGGAATGAGAGATTTAAGCGCATTAATCTGAAAACCCATAATAAAAACATAATCAAAAAGTAAAACAAAGAGAATAAATCCCGCAAGAAAATAATATTTCATTTTTCCTGTTATTTCTGGAATTTCAAAAGGTATTTTATCTATTAAATTTTTCATCAAGCCTCAACGTAATAACAAAATCGGCAATTTGAGTTGAATGAATATTGCGTCTCTGAATAGACCCAACTTCAATGTCCTGCAAACCAACCATAAATTCTTTTTGCTTTTTTAAATTTGAGCTAAAGTTTCCTACGCTCGTCATCTCATCGTTTTTCTTAGACACAGCACTACCTTTAATAAGAAACACGTTTTTACTAAGCGAGATTTTATCAAGCCAAAGCCCTTGCGGAACCATGTCACCAATAACATTTATTTTTTCTGCCCAAGAAATTCTTTTTTCAATTGTAATTCTTTCTACAATATCGATTTTCTTTCGCAAAATCTGAAGATTTTCTAAAACTTTATCAACATGACCTTTTTCAGGTGCAATCGAAACCCAACGAGCTTTCTGTCGCCCATAACTTGCAAGCTTAAGAAAAATAGTCATTTGCAACAAAACATGAACACCAACTAAAAGAATCAAAACCCCTGCAATAGAGCCAACTAAAATTTCCAAAGGAATACTCTTCAGAATCTTTTTAAAGATTTGACCTTTTTTCTTTTTTTGCAACTCTTCTGGGACTAAATTAATTCTAATCATCGCTACAAAGAGAAAGTCCTAATGCAATAGGTAATTGATGAATGTTTTCGCTAAAACTTTCACGAGAAACCTTATCCGAAAAATCCAACACATCAACAGGATTCCATCGCTCAACAGGAATGCCTAATTCTTTCATTAAAAAATCCTCAATTTTTGGCAGACGAGAAGAATCTCCAGTTAGATAAAGCCTTATCGCTTCTACGCTATTCTCTGATGTAAAATAATCAAAAGAGAGCCTAATCTCCGAAACTAAACTAGACAATGTCGCCTGACATGCCGAAAGAATTTCATCTGTTTTATCTCCAGGGGCTTGCTTCATCGCTTCAGCCTGATTAACATCTAAGCCAAACACGTTCATAATTTTCTGCGTAAAATCTTTGCCTCCCACAGATATATCTCTAGTAAACTTTGGCGTATTTTCATCCAAAATAACAAGACCGCTTTTAACCTCTCCAATGTCTAAAACCGCAACTGTACTTACTGATGGATGCTGGCTATCTTGTCCATCTTTTTTACTATTTTGAAGCTTAATAAAAACGTTTGAAAGAGCAACAGCATTTAGGCCAATATTATTAGGCTGAAGCCCTAAAGAAGAAACAAAATCTATACGCTTCTTAACAATCTCTTTTTAGCAACAGCGACCAACATTAAAACCTTATTATCCTTGTTTTTGTTATCCTCAACAATATGACAATCCATGAAAATCTGGTCTTTTGAAAAAGGAAAATACTTGTCTGATTCAAGATAAAGCGATTGACGCAACTGCTTTAAGGGTATGCGGGGCATTTTGATAAATCGGATTAATACTCCCTGACCGGATAAGCCTGTGAAAACATTCTTCGAAGAAAATCCAAATCCTGTTAAAATCTTTCGGATAGCGCCTGTCATGTCTCCGCTATCAATAGGCTCAACTGCCCAATTGGCAACTTTGAAAACTCCCGTGTTTGACGAGACCATTTCAACCGCCCTACAAAATTTTGTGCCAACATCTAAGCCAACACATGACTCTACAGGTTGTTGCGGGACATACCTTCGGATAAATGAAAAGTATTTTTCTAGAAATTTTTGTAAATGAATAAGCATGTATGTCGATATAAAGTCTGTATATAAAGATTACTTTGTAATATATATATTATACAGTAGATATTTTCTTTTCTCTATAATAAACTTCTTTTTCTACATGTAAAGAATTTTATCACTTTTTTCAAATATAAAAATATCAACTAATTCTAGAAAACTTAAGGCACAAGAACTCCCCCAGTATCAATTCTGAAAATAACCGTTCCCGTTTGACCTAAAACAAAGGGGCTCGCTCTTAACGAATAGCCACTTGCAGAAAAAGTACAAGAATATTCATAACCTGATATTGTTGCGCTACAATACGAACTGTTGATATACGGAGGCGTTACATCTGTAAGGGATGCAATATCTTGAGGATAAATTCCGACAGTTAAGGCATACAATTCAGAAGCCGTAGACATAGCCTTTAAGCTACTTCTCGCTAAAGCTTCATTCGAAACCATTTTTGCCCTTAAGATCCCTGGAATTGCAATCGAAGCCAAAAGAGCAATAATAGCGACTGAAATCATGATTTCGACCAAAGTAAACCCGAGCTGATTCTTTTTCATTTAATCTCCAATTAAATCGCAGGCTATTCACTTTATTATACAAACCTTGCCCAATTAGCTCAATACATAAATTGTATAAAAAATGGGCGAGAGGTAAAACCTCTCGCCCATCAATGCACCTTCTTAATCATCAAATTATTCTGATGTTAAAACACCGCCTGTCGTCATTGTAAAAGTTGACGATCCACTTGTGCCTCTTGTGACAGGTTCTGCTTCCAACGTATATCCAGAATCAGTGTCAAAAGTACAACCATAATCATAACCAGATACTGTTGTAGAACAGTATGCTGAGTTTAGGTAAGGTGGAGTCGCATCTGTTAATGAGTCAATGTGATCTGGATAATTTCCAGAATTAGCCGTTGCGAATGTTTCTGCAGCTGTAGAGATTGTACGAAGCGTGCTTTGTGCGAGCGCGTCATTAGCTGAAATCTTTGCCCTAAGTAAATTAGGGATAGCGATTGCAGCCAGCAAAGCGATGATCGCAACAACGATCATAATTTCAACGAGTGTAAAACCTTTTCTATTCATAATTCTTACCTCCTTTCAGGATTAAGAATAAGCTATTCATGAAACAGCTCCTGAAAGAAAGAAAAAACTGAACGTATAATGACGTTTTAAAACTCTTCATTTCAGGATTATTCAACCAACAGCTCAAATCCTTTGTATCATTCTATCCTTACCCTCCTTCCTTGTCAAATCGTTTTCAACAAAGATTATCTTTTACCTAATACAAGTATATCACGCAAAAATAACGTCTACCAAATTAAAAAAATAAGAATATTAATAATTTTTTATGCGGCGCTCAATTTGTTGTTTCTGTTTTTGAGCCCTAGAAAGGTCTTTTTTAAGCTTTTTAAGTTCGATTTGAAATTTTTTATTTTCTGCTTCAAGCTTTGCGGCTTCAGAACGCAGCCTTTCAACTTTTTCTGTATCAATATGCTGTTTAAAACTCTGGCTTCTTTCTTCTATTGCAGAAAAATCATCCTGAAGTCCCTGCTTTTGACTCTCGACTTGATCAATTTCACTTTGAAGCACATCTGATTGTTTTTGATATTGCTCTAAAACAATAGCATGCTCTTTTTTAAAAGAATCTTGCTGGGACAACAAAACAAGAGCATCCTCGTAGAGACTAAGCATTTCTGAATAAATTTTCTCATTTTCTACGTTAAGCGTTTGGAATCGCTCACGAAAAGATAAAATCTCTTGATTAAGGTTCTCGATTTCTTCATTCCAATCCTTACGGTCTGCTTCGCTCATTTCCAAAAGTTCTACAAGCCGAATCTTTTGCCCTTCGTATTGATCAAAAGTTTCCCAATATTCTTTCTGCCCAGACTTATTTCTTTTTTCTGAAAAACGTATATTCTTCTTAAGCACAGCTATTTCCAATCCCATTCGCTCATTCTGATTCTCTTTTTTCTTGATATCCGCCTTAAGGATGCTAGCCTTTTCTTCAAAATCTATTTTTCTTTTAATAAAATCACTCAAAATTCTCTCGAGACGAAAAATCTCCTCTCGCATTTCCCCTATTGCTTGCGAAACAGCCCCATCTTCAAAACCAAAATTTTCTATCTTCACATTCTCTTTTTCTACTTGCTCTGACAAATAATCTATCTCTTGAGCTAACTGTTTATTTTCTGACAAAACTAAATCATTGTCATACGAAAGCTTGTCCATGCTAATTTTGAGCTCAGAAATACTTTTAGCCCAAGAGTCAAAAAAGCTTGGAATAGATGTCTGATATTGCGAAAATGTATCGCTAGCGAAAAACAAACACAGCGCGACACTCCCAATAATAAGTATAAATAATTTCGTTCTCATTAACTTTTATTTAATCATTGTTGTTATATTAATAATTGGCAAAAACAGCGCAATAACAATAAACCCAACCACAATACCCAAAAATCCAATGATGAGTGGCTCAATCATGCTTGTTAAACCAGAAACAGCAGCATCCACCTGATCGTCATAAAATTCAGCAATCTTTGTTAGCATGGCTTCCATCTTTCCTGTTTTTTCACCAACAGAAATCATACGAATAACCATTTTTGGAAAAACATCGCTTTTTGACAAAGGTTCCGAAATGCTTTCACCATCACGAATATGATCACATGCATCGTTTGAAACAATTTCAATGACACGATTTCCAGAACTTTTTCCAACAATCTCTAATGACGTAAGAATGGGAACCCCGCTTTGTATTAATGTCGCAAGCGTTCGACTAAAACGACTAATGGCAACTTTTTGAATAAGAGGACCAAAAATTGGAAGCTTAAGAATAATACGATCAATCTGAAGGCTTCCACTCTTTGTTTTTTTATAATTAACAAAAAAGATGAACAGTCCAACAAGAATAAAAATGGCAAACAAAAAGCTAGACCTCAAATTTTCACTCAAAGTGATTAGCACCTGTGTCATGGCAGGCAATTCATGCCCTAAAGAATCATAAATTTCTTTAAATGTTGGAACAACTTTAATCAACAAAACCAAGGTAATAACCATTGCCATACAAATAACAACAATTGGATAAACCATTGCTGCTTTTACTTTGCGTTTTAATTTAAGTGTTTTTTCCATGTATCCAGCAATACGATTTAAAAGCTCGTTTAAGGCACCTCCTGTTTCACCTGCCTTGACCATGCTGACAAAAAGCGTATCAAAAACTTTTGGATGTTTTGCAAATGCTGCTGAAAGACTATTTCCAACAGACACATCTTCTCGAATAGTTGCAATAACCTCTTTAAAATACCGCTCCGTGACCTGCTCCTCTAATGCTTCTAAGCTTTGCAAAATAGGAATGCCTGCCTCAATCATCGTCGAAAGCTGACGCGTAAAAACAACCAAGTCATCTGGCTTAACCTTATTACCTCCAAAAGAAATATTTTTAAGATCTACGTCTTTTGTTTCTTCGACCGAAATAACAATTAAATTACGCTTGCGCAACTCTTTGATAACGGATTCTTCATCTTCGGCAACAACTTTACCACCAATCGTTGCAGCGTTTTCATCCTTTGCGACATATTTATATTTTGGCATAAGTAAACTCCTGTTCTAAAAACTTTTATTAGCAAAACAATGCTCTACCCGCATGTTTATTCGGAACTTGCCACTCTAAAAACTTCTTCAATGGTTGTCACTCCAGAAACAAACTTTTCAACCATATCATCCCAAAGCGTTGTCATCCCCTGCTTAACTGCATAATCTTTAATCTCCGACGTGGAAGACCCCTTAATCAACATCTCTCGCACATGCTCATCTACTTCTAAAACTTCAACAATACCCGTTCGACCATAATATCCTGTTTGCCGACAAAAATCACATCCTTTGCCATGATAAAACTTTGTTCCAGGCTTAATTTTATCTTTGATATCCTTTAAAACATTATCTAGCAATTTGATTTCTTCACGGCACTTTGGGCAAATCGTTCGACATAATCGTTGTGCACAAATTGCAATCACACTAGAGGAAACTAAAAAAGATTCAACGCCCATATCAACCAATCGCGTCAAAGCACCAGCCGCATCATTCGTATGCAAAGTCGATAAAACAAGTTGGCCAGTTAAAGATGCCTTAATAGCAATATCTGCTGTTTCAGAATCGCGAATTTCTCCCAACATAACAACATCTGGACTTTGACGCAAAATCGATCTTAAACCAGAAGCAAACGTAAGGCCAATATCTGCACGTGCTTGAATTTGCGTAAGACCATCAATAAGATACTCAACGGGATCTTCAACTGTAATAATATTTTTATCAACCGTATTAAGCTGACTGATGATCGAATAAAGTGTTGTTGACTTTCCGCTTCCCGTCGGTCCAGTGACTAAAATCATTCCAAAAGGTTTAGAAATCGCCTCTGTCAATTTCTCCAAAGGTTTCTTAGAAAAACTAAGCCCATCTAGTCCAGACGATAAATTGCTTTTATCAAGAATACGAATAACAATTTTCTCGCCAAACGTTGTGGGAAGCAACGAAACGCGAAAATCAACTTCTTTTGATGAAAGTCTCATTTTAAAACGACCATCTTGCGGAACCTGCGTCTCTGTAATATTAATCCCTGCCATAATTTTAATGCGAACAATAACTGCATTTTGATTTACTCTCGGAATAGTTAAAACTTCTCTTAAAACGCCATCAATGCGATAACGAACACGAGCAGAGGTCTCGCTTGGTTCGATGTGAATATCAGACGCTCTTTCCTTTAATGCTTCACGAATAATTAAATCAACCATACGAACAATCGGAGCTCGCGCGCTTTCTTCAAGATTAATTTCTTGCGCCCCACCTTCTTCTTTCTCATTAATAATTTCAAAATCTTCGATATCAATGTCTCGGCTCACTTCGGCTACGCTTTCGGCGTCCGCAACACCATAATAATTATCAAGTGCCTGCGCAATCTTAGATTCTTCGCTAATAACCACATCCACATTTTTATTTGTTAATGTTTTTAAATCATCGACTGCAAAAATATTAAACGGATCCGATAGCGCAACTGTAATTGTTTTTCCAAGTTTCGATATTGGAATGAGATGATATTGACGCGCGATGCGCGCTGGGATCATTTCTTTAAGCGATGGGTCAATTTTGTATTTAGAAAGATTAATCGTCGGGATATGAAATTCTTTAACAAGAAGACTCAGAAGATCTTGTTCAGAAACAAAACCTTTTTCAATTAAAATCCTATCAAGTCCGATGCCTTTTTCTTTCTGCAACACCACCGCATCATCAAGATCCTTCTTGCTGATCCCATGCGAATGAGCAAGAGCATCTAAAACTTTTTCTTTAATTGTTTTTACCATTACTCTTCCATCTCTTCATCTGAAGCTGTTACTCTCAAAACTTCTTCAATAGATGTTAACCCTGCAGCTGCCTTCTCAAGACCATCTTCTCTCATCGTCACCATCTTCTCTCGACGAGAAACTTCTTTAATCTGAAATTCACCGACTCTATCTAAAATACACTTTTTAACTGCAGGAGTTAAAACCATAATTTCAGTAATTCCGATTCTCCCCTGATATCCTAATTCAAAACAATGTTTGCAGCCTTTCGGCTTAAAAAATGTTGGCTTTTTATTAAATTTTAATTTAGTAAGTCCAATCTTTTTGGCTAAATAATCTGGAACATCCTGAGGTTCCTTACATTTATCACAAAGCTTTCGAAGCAAGCGCTGCGCAACAACACTTAAAACAGAGGAACAGATTAAAAAAGGCTCAATACCCATATTCACCATACGCACAACCGATCCTGCCGCTGTCGTCGTATGAAGTGAGCTTAAAACCAGATGACCTGTCAATGCTGCTTTAATAGCTACATCTAAAGTTTCAAAATCACGAATTTCACCAATCATAATAACATCCGGATCTTGGCGTAAAATCGATCGTAGCGTTGAGGCAAACGTCAAATTAACCTGCGGCTTAATGTTAACCTGATTAATTCCCTTCATTTGATATTCCACAGGATCTTCAACTGTAATAATATTCTTTTCTGGAGAATCAATAAATTTTAAAATAGAATAAAGCGTTGTTGTTTTTCCACTTCCTGTCGGTCCGCATGTCAAAATCATTCCATGAGGCTTCAAGGAACATTCTTTGAGTGTTTCAAGCGCCTGCTCTTTAAAACCAAGCCTTCCAATATCCAACATCGCCGCATTCTTATCTAAAACACGCAAAACAACTTTTTCGCCAAATGCAGCTGGAAGCACGCTAACGCGAAAATCCACTTCACGCTTTCGATCAGTCATAATCTTAAAACGTCCATCCTGAGGAAGTCGATGCTCAGAAATATCAAGGTTGGACATAATTTTAATCCTTGAAATAACTGGAAAATGAAGATTTTTTGACATACGATCAACTTCTCGAATAATTCCATCTACTCGATAGCGAATGCGCAATGCTTTTTCTAAGGGTTCAATAAAAATATCACTCGCCTTAGCAATAATTGCCTGCTTAATAATCGCATCCGTCAACCTAATCGTTGGAGCGTCTTGAATCAAGCTCTCAACATGCTGATTTTCGGTAATCTTTGAAGAATCCTTAATAAGCTCAAGCTCCTCTGAATCAGAAATATCTTTCATAATTTGCTCAAACGCAATATTGGCATCTTCAGAATGATAAATTCCAATAGCCTTTTCAATATCTTTAAGCTGCGCTTTTACAGGATGGACTCGAAGCCCAGTTAAAGCGTTAATATTGTCCATCGAAACAATATCAGACGAGTTTGCCATAGCTAAAATTAAAACATGCCCTATACAAGCTATCGGCATAATTTGATAATTCAAGGCAATTGCTTTAGGAATAATTTCGAGTGCTTCTGGAAAGATTCTTAGATCAGACACATCGATCGGCGATGACCCTAACCCTTCAACGAAGAAATCAACAACTTCTGATTCTGATGCTAATCCCTTTTTAATTATGTAATCAGCAAAAAACTCACCTTTTAATTCTGCTTCATCAAAAATCGTAGAATCAATTTTTTTTCTTTCAATCAATATGCTTTTTAATTTTTTGGCTGGTGAGATCATCTCTTTGCTCGATAATATCGATCGATTGTATTTCGAACATCTGTCGACGTGCTAACAAATGTTTGAACGGAACATTTTGTCAACTCTTCAATTTCTTCAATCGCCTCAGAAACCAACGGATTTGCCATCGCCAACGTCAAACTTGCTCCAATCTTATCGATCGGAACTAGACAAAATTTCTCACAAAGATCAACAGGAATGAAAGAAAGAACCTCTTCTTCAATCTCATAATTTGACAGAGGCAAATAAGGAAAACCGTACTGCGACGTTAAAGCTTGCGCAATATCTTCTTCCGATGCGTACTTAAGCAAAATCAAAGCCTCTCCAATGAGGACTCCTTTTTCACTTTGATATTTAATGGCTTCCTCTAGCTGAACTTTATTGACAACGCCTCGTTCGACAAGAAGCTCTCCAAGAAATTTTTTGTTGATTCGTTTATAATCTTCCATAATATGAGTATATTTATTAATAAAGTATACGAATATACTACCCCAAAATTAAAAATATTACAAATTTAAACATTAATATTTAGAAAATTGTCCTTCTTCTGCCAAGGCTTAAAAGAAAACCCATCATCAAAACAAAGACTACAAAAGAGGATCGACCATAGCTAACAAAAGGTAAAGTAAGCCCTACGATAGGACAGAGCCCCAAAACCATACCAATGTTAATAACGGTTTGAAGTGTCAAAATAGTAATAATGCCAATACCTGCCAAATATCCAAATTTTTCTTTGGTTCGCTCAACTAGATCAAGCGATGTCATGATAAGAATAAAAAAGCAAACGATTAAAAAGACAGCGCCAATAAAACCCCACTCTTCTCCTATAACAGAAAAGATAAAATCCGTGTGCCGCTCAGGCAGAAAATTAAGCTGATTTTGTGTTCCAGACAACCATCCTTTGCCAAATATCTGACCCGATCCAACAGCAATCTTTGATTGAATAATTGTATATCCTGCTCCCAAAGGATCAATATTTGGATTTAAAAAAACAAGCAATCGATCTTTTTGATATGCCTTCATAAAGCTCCAAAATATAGGAACCGAAACAAGTCCAATCCCAAAAAGACCTACCAAATATTTATACGCGATTCCGCTTGCATACAAAACAACAATAAAAATCCCAAACAACAAGAGCGCTGTTCCTAAATCAGGTTGCTTAAAGACTAAAAGCGCTGGAAACACAACAAGAACAAGCGGAATTAGGAAATCAGAAAAGAAATCTGCTTTTAATCCATGATGATGAAAAGCAATTTTTGGTTTATTATCAGAAAAATATCGAGCTAGAACTAAAATAATTGAAAACTTCATCAGCTCAGATGGCTGAAAGTTTAAACCAAAAAAATCAATCCATCTTTTTGCACCAAGAGCATAGTGTCCAAAGATAAAAATTCCAATCAAAAAAACAATATTGACAATATAAAGAATATACGCGACGTCATAAAACTTTCGATAATCAATATAACTCAAACCTAAAATCGCCAAGAGCCCAACAACAGCTAAAATTAACTGATCAAAAAAAACTTTTTGAGAAACTCTCGTGTTTTGATACGAAGCGCTATACAAGGCGAGCAAGCCTACGACGACAATAACAATCATTGCAATCCAGATAATTTTATTTAAATTTCGGCTCATAATTTCCTATATAATTTTTTCTCTTCTCATTCTAGCTAAAAGTTTTTTTGCAATACGACACGCATAATAGCTAGAACCGCCGTGCTCTAAAAGGACACAAAATGCTATTTTTCGATTTGTCTCTGGACAAAAACCAACAAACCAAGAATGATGACGTTTTCCTTGAGACGATTGCGCTGTTCCTGTTTTTCCAAGCACCAAAAGATTATTCATCGCCAACAGATGTGCGGTTCCGGCATAATCTCCAATCGCAGCTTTCATTCCCACTTTAACATCTTCAAAATATTCTTTAGGAACATCAATGTCTCTAGATAAAATTAACTCTTTGTTCTCTGCCTCACCAATTGAAACCATCACGTGCGGAGCAATCTCTTTTCCATCTCGAGCAACAGTCGAAATCATATTAACAAGCTGAATTGGCGTTGCCAAAACATCTCCCTGCCCAATTGAAAAATTAAGCGTATCTCCTTTGCTCCAAGATCGCCCAGAACGTTTGAACGCCTTGTTGGGATCAGGAATCAAGCCAGGCTCCTCGTACGGAAGATCAATATTCGTCGGTATTCCCAAACCAAAAAGATACGCATACTCTTCTATAGATTCAGGGCCTAACAATAACCCAACATTATAAAAATACACATTGCAAGAATGGGCAATCGCTTCAGTAAAATTTTGAATCCCGTGAGAATGAGAACAACGAAACGATCTTCGTCCCAAGGGATAAGAACCATTACATAAAAATGTTTTATCAGTCGAAAGTTTCTTTTGATCTAGCACCGCAAGGGCCATTAAGATTTTAAATACTGATCCCGGTGGATATTGCCCGCTAATCGCTCTATTCATCATCGGAGCTGAAGAATCTAAAAACAGCCTAGATCTTTTTCTAGATTTCAAAATGTCTGTAAAAATATTAGGATCAAACGATGGCGCGCTCACCATGCCAAGCACTTCTCCGGTATCAAGATCCAAAACAACAATCGCCCCTCTTTTATCAGAAAGCAGATTACCTGCAATCTTTTGAATTCGAGCATCAATGCCCAGAACAATATCCTGCCCCTTGACAGGCTCCCTCATGCCTAAAAGGCGTACTTGCTCACCTCGATTATTAACTTCGACTTGAAATCCTCCATCTTGCCCTCTTAAAAAATTATCATAATACTCTTCGACCCCAGAATATCCAGTCACATCTTGAATCGAAAATCCATAATCTTTAAACTTCTTTACCTTGTCTTGATTTATTCTTGAAACGTATCCTAAGACATGCGCACCGATTTCACCAAAAGGATATTCTCTTTTTGCTCCCACGTTTACAAAAAGCCCTGGAAAGCGAAATTTATTTTCTTCTAAAACAACCGCTTTTTTTTGATCAATGTCTTCCTGGATAACAACCGGGACAAAAGGAGCCGCTGATCTGTCTTTGAAAATTTTTAACAATACGTCCTGGTCGACTTCTAACGTCCTGCTTAAAAACGAAAACAACTCTTCTTTGTCCCTAATTTCTTGCGAAATAATTACCGCATCAAACGAAACGCGCGTATCTGCTAAGACAACGCCGTTTCGATCTAAAATTCGCCCACGATTCCCCTCAACCGGTACAATGCGAATACGATTATACCGACTCAACTCATAGTATTCATTGCCTTTAATAATCTGAAGGTGAAAAAGCCCAGCGATTAAAGCAAGAAAAAAACTAACAATAATTAATTTAATAATTTTGAATCGCATTTTCTAAGATAGTCAACACAAAACGGCGAAACTGCAACAGTTGCCGCAACTTCAGGAAGAAAAACAAAAATAAAAACATCGCCGAAATTAATTTTTAAAAACATTGAATTAATAAAATATATCGAAATAATATTAAGCGTACTAAATATTCCGGCGAGTACAAGCTTAAAAGAAAGCGCATCAAACTCTACAAAATATTTCTTCACAGCGATCAAGACATACGAACAAGAAATAAACGATACAACATGGGCACCAAAAACTCCAGAACCAAAACTATCAGAAAGAATACCGCATATTAAAGAAGTCGCAATTCCATAACGAATGCCAAATTTTAAATTAGAATAAACAACAAGAAGGACAAGTAAGCTCGGCTTAAACCAAGAGCCAAATATTTGGAATATCGCAACCTCAATCAAAAATAACACAAACGAAAAGATGATAATAACAAAAAGTTTTTTCATAAATTTTATACCTGGATTTACTTCTGCGGCATCTTGAGAACGATCACTTCTTCTATTTGTGACAACGAGACAACAGGCTCAACAAAACATTCAATCGTTGGACTACTAGGACTGTCTTGTACAGCAATAACCTTCCCAACTAAAAGCCCCTCTGGAAAAAAAGAACTTAACTTTGACGTGATAACATTATCTCCAATATTAGTTTTCGATTTTGGCGAAAGATATTGCATTCGACAAATTCCCTGCAATGTTCCGGAAACTAAACCCTGTTCTCGATTATGTTGAATTATTGCAGCGACACTGAAGCTCGGATCTGTCAAAAGCATAACTTTACTTATTTTAGACCCAACTTCTAGAATTTTTCCAACAACACCTAAAGAGCTCACAACTGGCATCCCCTGCTTTAATCCATCAATAGAGCCACGATCAATAACGATAACCGCACTCCAATTTGACGGATCTCGACCAATTACGCTTGCTGCAACAGAAGAAAAAACAGATGTTGATTTAAAATCTAAGAGATCTTTAAAACGGCTATTTTCTTTTGAAAGCTCCTCTTGTTCGATTAAGCGCCTTTTTAAAATTTCGTTTTCATCTTTTAAAACTTTGTTTTGATTAAAAGTTTTTCGATAAAACAAAACCTTCTTCATTTCTTTTAATGGGAAAGTAACGATTTTGATAGGCCAAGACGAGACGGAAACAACAGTTGTGCGTAATCCAGAAAAAGTATTTTGATTAAGAAATAAAATAAAAAACGGCAGGGCGAGAACTAAAAAATATATAATTTTTTTTCGTGAGCTTTGAAACACATTAATATTCTTTTAAGCGTTAAAAATCAATTTTAGCAGGAACAACAAGTCCTCGACGTAATCGCGCTGGCATATCAAGCGTCTGACCCGTCCCTAAGACAACCGCTGTCAACGGATCATCAGCAATATGAACAGGAAGACCTGTTTCTTCAGCAATCAATTTATCAAGACCTCTTAACATAGAACCTCCGCCTGCCATAACAATACCTCGATCAATAAGATCAGCCGCAAGTTCTGGAGGAGTCTGCTCTAAAGTTGTTTTGGATGCATCAACAATTGCACGTACTGGAGGCTGAAGCGCTTCACGAATTTCAACAGAGGTGATGGTAATTGTTTTTGGCAATCCTGAAATAAGATCTCGCCCTCGAACATCCATAGTCAACTCTTCATCAAGAGGATACGCAGATCCAATTCGGATCTTAATCTCTTCTGCTGTTCGTTCACCAATCATCAAATTGTATGTTTTACCTAGATAATCAATGATCGCCGTATCCATTTCATCGCCTGCAATTCGAATTGACTGTGAATTAACAATGCCACCTAAAGAAAGAACCGCAAACTCTGTTGTTCCTCCGCCAATATCAAGAATCATATTACCCGCAGGATCTTCTACCGGAAGACCAGCCCCAACAGCAGCAGCCTTTGGTTCTTCAATCAAATCAACCGAACGAGCACCAGCCCGCTCAGCAGAATCTTTAACAGCTCTCTTTTCTACTTCCGTAATACCAGAAGGAATAGCAACAACCATCGCAGGACGAACCAACACTCTTCGAGAATGGACTTTCTTGATAAAATAACGAAGCATCGCCTCTGTTATTTCAAAATCGGAAATAACGCCATCGCGCATAGGACGCACAGCCACAATAGAGCCAGGGGTGCGACCAAGCATTCTTTTAGCTTCTTCCCCAACAGCTAAAACCTGTCCCGTTTCTTTATGAAGGGCCACAACAGATGGCTCGCAAAGAACAACCCCTTGTCCCTTAATATAAACTAAGGTCGTAGCGGTTCCAAGATCAATTCCCATATCATTAGAAAAAAGACCGAGCACATAATTTACAACTTTTTTGGTTCTCTTCAAAAATTTCTGTAACATAATATCACTCCTATAGTAACAAACATCTTATATGAAAAGAAAAGCAGTGTCAATCCTAAAGGCTTTTTATATTTTCTTAATTTTTGCCCCTAATTTTCTCAAATCAGAAACAAAATCTGGATAAGACTTATCCACGCATTCTATATCTTTAACTCTCACACCAACTTTTAACCCTAAAACACAAAATGACATTGCTAAGCGATGATCATGATGCGGGTTAAGCAGAGCATTCTTCTTGTATTCTTTTTGAGGATAAATAATTATCTCACCTTTTTTCTCAACAATCTTAACCCCAACCTTCACTAATTCCTTCCTTAAATCACTGATCCGGTCCGACTCCTTAACTCGTGCATGTTCAATACCATAAAGGCGTGTCTTTTTTTGAGCAAAAAGAGCCAAAACACTCATGATTGGAAGAAGATCTGGACAATCCTTCAAAGAAAAAGAACCACCCTTTAAAGAAAATGGGCCCTTAAGCTCTAAAAAGTTCTTTGTCTTTTTTATCTTAACGCCCATTATCTTTAAAAAATCCATTATTCTACCATCAGCTTGAATTAGGCTAGGATCTAAAAACCCTTTTAATTTTACATTCGACTCGACTAAAGCGGCTGCTGCTAACGAAAAAGCAGCCAATCCATAATCCGAAGGAACGATAAAGTTCTTCAGTCCCTTAAACTTCTGATTCGCTTTAACTAAAAAACAATTTTTTGATACCCGTCGAACAGAAATGCCAGATTTTTTAAGAACGTTGATCGTCATCTCAATGTAAGTCTGAGAAACAAACGCCTTTCCTTTAACAGAAAGTCGCAAATCATTCTTTAAAAACGGAGCTGCAATCAAAAGCGCAGATATAAACTGAGAACTTAGCGAGCCATCAATGCCAACTGGTCCTCCCTTTAAATGACCACCCTTAATATTAATCGGAACTGTTTCTTGAACGCCTTTCCCTTTGACATCTCGACCCATTTCTCGCAATACTTTTGTTAAAAACTGATTTGGTCGAGACCGAAGCGTCCCTTCTCCAATAACTTGACTCTTGCTATTTTTTAATGCCAACAGCGGCAAAACAAATCGTAACACTGTTCCAGATTCGTTAACATTAACGATAAGAAATTTTTTCTCTTTTAAGAAATTTGCTTTAATAAAGAAATCTTTTTTTGAAAGACAAGCAACGCTAGACCCTAAATGCTTTGCGGTTCGCATCGCAGCTTTGGCATCATCACAAGAAGAAAAATTTTTAATTTTAGATACACCACCACAAGCACTAATGATGGCAGCACGAATAGAATAAGATTTTGAAGAAGGGAGAAAAATGCTCCCTTTTAACTTTTTGGTAGGCCCAACTGAAAGAATCATTACTTAACAACAACCTTGTCGTTAACTTTTAATTTGCTTGCTAATAAAGGAGGCAGAATATCAACAACGGACATTGTTGCCTGGACACGCGTTACCCTTGCTTCCCCCAGCAAAGATTTTCCTCGATATATTTCAACAACAGCGTCATCCTGAAGATTACTTGTTTGACCTAAATTAATAATAACAAAATTATTTTCATTATTTACTTTTAAAATTTGACCTTCAATAACTTGCGGAAGCTCGTCGATAACCTCTTTTCTTGTTGCAACAGATTCTGCCACATCACCAGGCGTAATGACAATCTTATCAAGCTCGACCTTAGTTTGCTCCGTGCCTTCTTCCAGAGACTTAATTCTTTCTTCTCTTTCTTTTAACTTTTCCGTAAGTTCTTTTCTTAAATCTTTTGATGCTGATAATTCCTGATCCAATAGAGACGTCTTCTCTCTTAAAGCAATTGCTTCTTCCTGAAATTGATTCTTTTCTTCCGACAAGGAATCAACATCAGTCTTTAAAACCAAATTCTCTTTTTTAATTTCCTCTTTTAATGCTTTTTCCAGATCAACATCATCTAAAAGACCGTTAATCTTCTCATCTGCTTCTTTGAGTCGTTCCTCGAACAAAGTATTTTTTGCAACAGACACTTCTAGCTGCTCAGACATCTTTGCCCCTTCTTGTTCCGAAGTTTCAAGTTTTGCTTGAGTATCTTTGCGCATCTCACGTTCTTTTTGAAAGAAAAATATTGAAATGGCTGTTAAAGACAAAAGCAAAATTGAAAAAACGACAAGGAAAATTGTTGATGTTTTTCCCACTTTATTCATATCTATTTCTCCTAAATCTTATAAATAACTTATTGATATTAATATTATTATAAAAGAAAGACTTAATAAGTAAAGCAGATTTGAAAAAAAACTAATTCTCTAAAAATCTCCTTTTAAAAACTCCTCCGGAATAGGTGAAGAAAATCCAATCCATTTTAGCTTAACAGGGTGCTTAAATGCAATCGATCGCGCATGCAATGCCAATCTTGAAAAACTATTTTTCTTACCATACTTATCATCTCCTAAAACAGGATGTCCCAAATGTGCCATATGAACACGCAACTGATGGGTGCGCCCTGTTTTAGGTGTGAGATCAACAAGCGTCGTCGATTTAAATCGTTTTAAAACCCTATAAATTGTCTTCGCAGATTTTGCATTTAGTCCAAGGACAGCTCTTTTTTCTCTAGACTGAGGATGCCTCCCAAGAGGAACATCAACCATTCCTTCATCAAATTCAACTAAATTCTCAACCAAAGCAACATATTGTTTTTTCACAATACGTTTTTCGAATTGCCTTGCCAAACGAACATGTGTTTTATTGTTCTTCGCAACAACAATCAGTCCCGATGTTTCTTTATCTAAACGATGCACAATGCCTGGACGCAAAGCATCATCAGCGCTCGACAACTGCTGGTAGCGGTACAAAAGAGCATTGACAAGTGTTCCCCTATGACACCCTGGCGCAGGATGCACAACCATGCCGGTTGGCTTATTGACAACAACAATATCTTCATCTTCATAAAAAATATCAAGTGCAATATTTTCTGGTGTTGCGCGCAATGCTCCAGGAAGCTCAGATTTGACTTCTATCGTATCGCCCATTTGAATTTTATGATGAGCTTTAACAATCTTCTGGTTAACAAGAACTAAATCTTGATCAATCAGATGCTTTGCAAAACTTCGAGATGGGCACTCAGGAAGACTTGACGCCAAAAAAATATCTAAACGCTCATTGACGCGATCTTCACCGACGATTAAGGTATGTATATCCATAAATGGCTGATAAAAAAATACAAATATTAATAATTTGAAAAAATCCTAAATTTAAAAAAATAGGATCATAATCCGCGCGTACGAATTGGATAAGGAACCTTTGAACTGAAGATAAAACAAAATAAGAAATAAAAATTGTTCCTAAGGCAATATTCTTTTTTTGAGAATATTTAAGAATAAAGAATATCGCAAGAAGACTCGCAAACGAATATAACTGCGTTGGGTGTAAGGTCGCAGCATGAACAGGAAAAAAAATTCCCCATGCTACTTCTTTCCCATAACAACATCCATTTAAAAAACATCCCAATCGCCCAATGGCTTGGCCTAAGGCAATATAAGGTGCAATTAAATCCACGGTTTGCAAAAAAGGCATTTTCTTTTTTTTAATAAAAACAAACCCTGCCATCGATCCTAAGATCAATCCACCCTGCCACGCCAATCCTCCCTGATAAATCATAATGATTTCTAAGGGATTCTCAAGAAAATAGGACATATTTAAAAAAACAAAAAATATCCGACTTCCTAAAATACCAAAAATGGTAACCCAAAAAACAAAATCAAAAATAAAATCTGGATTTATTCCTTTCTTCTTTGCCTCTTTTTGCAGCAAAAAAGAACAAACAACAATCGCAAGAGCCAACATCACTCCATACGAATAAATTGTTAAAGGCCCTATTTTGAA
>JAVCCC010000049.1 GCA_030765785.1 Candidatus Aceula lacicola
GGCATATGATAAAGCCCAACTAATTTCTTTTTTAAAGAAAGTATTGTGCCTTCAACAATATCTCCAGCAAATGTCGGCACAGAAATCTCATCATCCGTAATTTGCAACGTATCTTTTTCTTGCGCCCAAAGATTAAGCTTATATAAGAAATTTTGCTTACCCTTGCCAAACACCCAGCTCACACGAAAAATTAAATAATCATTTAAAATATCTTCAACAGCTTTTTCACCTGCAAGCTTACTGATGCCATATTGATTAAGCGGATTCGGCACATCTTCTTCAACATAAGGACTTTCTTTCTCTCCATCAAAAACATAATCTGTTCCATAGTGAACAAGAAAAATTCCTTTTTCTCGACATAAAAGCGCTAAGTTCTTTGCTCCATCTCGATTAACTGAAAAAGCTTCTCTCGGTTCATCTTCGGCTTTATCCACTAAATTATAAGCCGCACAATTAATAACAATATCTGGTTTTGCTTGGGTCATTAATTTTTCAACTTCATCAATATTTGAAATATCAAAATCTTGCTTATCTGTCGAGAAAAAATCAATCCCCTCTTTTACAAATCTCTCTTCAAATGCTTTTCCAAGTTGCCCCAACCCACCCGTAATTAAAATCTTTTTTTTCATGAAGTCCTTCCGAATACAACAATTTTCTTAAAAAACAAACATCCCCGAAGAAAAAATATTTCTCTTCTTTACTTCTCTTTAGGTAAATCCACAATCTTCTGCGCAGGTGAATATGTAAAATTATTATCTGCCTCTTTCAGACAAGGAAATGCTAGATCTTTATCAGACAATATCGGATTCTCACTTGGCCATGCAATATTTAATGCTGGATCATTATAAATAATGCCCGCTTCATTCTCAGGGCAATATTCTTTTGAGCAATAATATTCCAAATCAACCTCATCAGATATCGCTAAAAATCCATGCGCAAAACCCTCTGGGACATAAAGCATATTCATCTTTTCAGAATCAAGATAGGCACTAACCCATTTTCCAAAACTTGGCGATCCTTTTCGAATGTCTACAGCCACATCAAAGATTTTCCCTTTAGCCGCGCGTACCAACTTCGCTTGCGCACAAGGATTCTTTTGATAATGAAGTCCTCTTAAAACATTTTTCGTAGAATGAGAATAGTTCACTTGCAAGAATGGATCTTTAATGCCAACATCTAAAAAATCTGTTTTCTTATAAAGTTCTACAAAAAAACCACGAGAATCACCGAGCATCTTTGGCTCAATAAGAATAACCTCTGGAATTTCTAAATTCTTAAAAGTAAAAGACATAATTTTACCCGTCTCCGTTCGCAACTTTTTTTAAATACAATCCATATTCTGTCTTAAATCCTTGCGCTAATTTTTCCAATTGCTTTTTAGATATAAATCCCATACGGTAAGCAACCTCTTCAATGCAACCGATTTTTAATCCTTGCCGCTCTTGAATTGTCTTAATAAAAATGGAAGCTTCAATCAGCGATTCATATGTCCCAGTATCCAGCCATGCGCATCCTCGTCCTAAAAACTGAACGTCTAATTTCTTTTGTCTTAAATAAACTTTATTGATATCTGTAATCTCAACTTCGCCTCTCTTGGATGGCTTAACGCTCTTGGCAATCTTGACAATATTCTTATCATAGAAATAAAGCCCAGTAACAGCCCATTTAGACTTAGGCTTCTTTGGCTTTTCTTCAATTGAGATAACTTTATTCTTAGAATCAAGACCTATGACACCATATTCTTTTGGATTGTTCACCGGATACCCGAAAATAGTGGCCCCTTCCTTTTTCCTTGAAGCTTTTTGAAGGGCAGCGGATAGGCGATCGCCATAAAAAAGATTGTCTCCTAAAATAAGGCAGACCTTTTGTCCTGCGATAAACTCTTCTCCAATAACAAAGGCCTGGCCAATGCCACCTGGCTTTGGTTGTATCGCATAACTTATCTTTACACCAAAGTCCTTTCCATCCCCAAGCAAAGCCTTAAAACTACCTAATGCCTCTGGAGTAGAAATGACAAGGATATCCTTAATGCCTGCTAACATCAAGACAGACAACGGGTAGTAAATCATAGGTTTATCGTAAATAGGAAGAAGTTGCTTAGAAATGCTTTTTGTGATTGGATACAAACGCGTGGCCTTGCCTCCGGCCAAAATAATTCCCTTCATGATGCTGCCTCCGCTTTTAAATATATATACTAATACTTCACAATAAAAGATTGATTGCTCAGCATAAGCACCTGATCATCCTTAAAAATTGCTACACGCAATTTTAAGATTGTCATGATGCCAATACGGCGTTTATTATATCAAATATTCTCAAAATGTCACAATAAATTGGCACAAAACCCTAAACATGTTATAATGCATACTGTTATGAAAAAAGTGACCGAAATATTTAAAAATAAAGAAAAGACCTTCTCTTTTGAGCTTTTTCCGCCAAAAACAGATGAAGGCTATCAAAAACTTCTCAAAACAATAGAATCTTTAAGCAGTCTAGGGCCAGATTTTATCTCCTGCACCTATGGAGCCGGTGGTGGAAGACGCGACAAAACTCTAGACATTGTTGAACATATTGAAAAAGAGCATCAGATTTCAGGAGTTGCTCATCTGACATGTGTTTTGAATACAAAAAGCGAAATACAAAATATCTTAGAAGACATCAAGCAACGCGATATTCAAAATATCCTAGCGCTGCGTGGAGACCCGCCAAAAGACGACCTTAACTGGCAACCAACAGAAAATAATTTTAAATACGCTTATGAACTTTGTGATTTTACGCGCAGACAACATCAAGATCATTTTGCCATCGGCGTTGCAGGTTTTCCAGAAGGACATGTTCTTTGCCCTGATAAGAATTTAGATACACAATATCTAAAAAAGAAGCTAGATTCCGGCGCCGATTACATCATCACACAGCTCTTTTTTGACAACAAAGATTATTTCGATTATGTCAAACGTCTTCGTAACCTAGGGATTAAAAATCGTATTATCCCTGGAATCTTGCCCATTACAGATTATCGTGGCATATCACGTTTTTGCAAAACATGTGGAACAAGCATTCCAAAGAAAGTTGATGAAATTTTTGATCCTATTGCAGAAGATAAAGATGCGGTCTTAGAAAAAGGTATTCACTTTTGTGTCAATCAATGCCAAGATCTCATCAACCAAGGCGCACCAGGCATTCATTTTTATACACTAAACAAATTCCATCCTATTGATGAAATCTTTAACAAAATAAAACCTCTATTATGAAAAAATTCTTGATAATACTTTTATGTTTATTTCTTGTCTCTTCTACGGCCCATGCCGCAGCCGTCCAGGCCATGAAGCAAAAACAGGCCATGCAAAAAGCTACTATGCAAAAAGCTATGATGGAACAACAAAGGATGCAACAAGCGCCTGGAGAGATTGAAGTTCAAATGAACATTCCAGTCCAACACCAAATTCAAATTGTTGATGATTCTGAAATTGTTGAAGTCGCCGACATGTCAGATGTTCTAAAAGCACTTGAGACCTCCAGCCGAGCCTGGACTCTTATTGCAGATGCTGAACCAAAACTATTTATTGTTGCAAGCTATATCGATTTATTTAAAAATCGAGGCGTTACCATCAAAAAACCTCCTCAATTTTATGTCGAAATGATCGACGCCATGGCACAAGAAAGCCCTGAAATGCTAAAAAACCCTCTTGAAGGCGTGCTTCAGCTTATCGCTATTATTGAATATGACTTTGATATGGGAGTCGACAAAGACGAGCTGGCCCGAAAGATTTTAGGGCCCGAGGGATTCAAGGCGAACAAAAAACGCTTTAAACAACCATAAAAATTACTGATTTTCTTTCTGAAACTCCAACATTTTCTTCAAATTATCTTGCGCCAATCCAAACCTAGGATCAATATGTGAAATCTCTTCTAAGACTTCTATGGCTTTTGGAAGATCGTCTTTCTGCAGATAGCAAAGTGCTAAATTATTACGTGCAAACATATTGCCAGAATCAACTCTAATGGCTTTATTAAAATACAAAATTGCATTATCAAAATCCTGCATATGAAAATAACTTGTCCCTATGTTACTATAAATTTTCGAATCATCCGGGTCAAACTTTAGTGCTTCTTGATATTCCACAACAGACCGCTTAAAGTCCATTTTTCCTTCATAACAATGTGCTAAGTCAAAATGGATTTCCTTAATAAAATTAAGATAAAACTCTTCGGCCTCTGTCCCCTTTGTTTTAGACACATACCCTTGCATAATCTTAAGTGCTTTCCCGTATTCTGCCATTGCCTTTTCGTAATCATGATTAAAATAATATGCGCGAGCCAAAAGGATTCGAACTCGTCCAAGATTCTTCTCAAACTTAAGCGTTCTTTCAAAAAGAGGAACTTCTCCTTTCCAATAACGGCTCTGACGCGTTGTCATGATGCTAAAAATCAAAAGAATCACAATAAAAACACAATAAGACACTGCACGAAAATATCTAAACCCACTTTTCTCTTGAAATTCTTTAAAGAAAATCATGATCAAAAGCAAAAATCCTAAAAATGAAAAATACAGGAAATGCTCGGCAGTTAAAATAATAGAGTATTCGTTAACGAGAGGAACAATATTCAAAACAGGTAAAAGACTAATAAAAAACCACCCCAGCCCAAAAAACGCGATCCGTTTTCCATTCTTTAAAAAGAATCCAACAGAAAAGAACATCAATAAAAGCACTACAAGAAATCCAACCGTCGAGAGAGCAGAAAACGAAAGAATATCTTGGCTGCGATAATAATGTAAATTAACAGGAAAAACGAGAATTTTGGAATAAACCAAAAGCGTTTCAGGAATAGCTGCCATTCTTAGCATGATCTCTTGAATATTAGATCCTAGCTCTGGAAGAGATTTTCCAAGCGCAATGCTTCGAAACTTAAAATATCCTAACAAGACAACAAAAAATGGAGTACATCTTAAAACCACTCTCTTCACGTCTTCCCATCTAGACTTAAAATCACACTGACAAATTTCATAACATAAAATCAACAAAGGAAAAACAACAGCCCTCTCCTTTGTAAAAAGTGCACAACAAAAAAGCAAAACAGAAATAATGTATAATAAGAATCTGTTTCTTTTTGTAGAACAATCCCGTCTTCGCAAATAAAGAATAAAACCAGATAAACATAAAAATGTCATTAGAAGGTTGGAAATACCCGCGACCGCACAAACGCTTTCTGACTGGATAGGGTGGAGCAAGAATAAAGCTGAGGCGATCAACGCAATTTTCTTTTCTTTTAAGAAAAATCGAACAATCCAGAAAACAAAAAAACCATTTAGAATATGAAAAATGATATTCGTTAAATGATATCCAGCCGGATAAAATCCAAAAATCTTATACTGAACCTTATAGAGGACATCCAAAACAGGCCGATAATATAAATTGATAACGGAAAAGCCACTTTCAAATCTCGACGATCTTAAAAAAACTTCTTTTAAATCATCGAATCGTCCAATGTCAGGATTTCCGACAATAAAAACAAAATCATCATGCACAAACGGATACCAAATCGTTTGAACGTATACAATGCCACCTAAGACCAATAAAATAAAGAATGCATTTAATGATGTTAGCGATTCAAAAAAATCACTTATCTTAAGAATAATATTTTTCAACGATCCTCCTCCCCCACGACTAGAAAAGACTCTATTTCCTATTTTGAAAGTAGCTTAAAATGACTTTAAGATAATTTTATTTTGAGTTCTGGAAAATATTGTTTCAGCTCGTCGAACTCCTGATCGATTCTCTTGACCAATTCTTCGGATTGCTCAGCTGTTGCAGATTTTGCAGCTTCTTCAGTCACAAGAAATGTCTTCCAAAGCTTTTTTGCACCAATATTGGCTGCTGCCCCTTTCGCCGAATGTGCGACCTCAGCTAATTGATCAAAATTATTGACCTTAAAACACTCTTTGATATCATCTATTTTCGAAGGGCAGTCATCCAAAAAGATTTCAACCAATTCTACAAGAAGTTCCTTGTCTCCTTGGATACGCTCTAGCACATCGTCTAAATCAATAATATACTCACTCATAATGTTATCCTTTTTCCAAGACTTTTTCTATCGTCGCATACATTTTAGCCGCATCAATAGGTTTGGATACGTATCCGTCCATACCGGATTCCATACATTTTCTCTCATCTTCAACCATGGCGCGCGCTGTCATGGCCACAATCGGAATATGCCTACCTGTTTGTTTTTCTTGTTCGCGAATTCTTTTTGTTGCTTCAAGCCCATCCAAAACAGGCATTTGAACGTCCATCAAAACAGCATCAAAATTTCTAGTTGAAATTCGATCAATAACCTTTTGTCCGTTATCAACAACTTCAACAAGCCATCCCTTTTTTTCTAAAAGTTTTACTGCAATTTTCTGATTCAAAAGATTATCTTCTGCAATCAAAATGTTTAAAATTCTTGCTGCCTTCATTGGCGTCTCTTTGCTCTGAACGGCAACTTCCGACCTTCCTTCATTATCTTGCTCTTCGGATTGATTATCAATCTTAAATCGCGCCGTAAAAAAGAACGTGCTTCCAATCCCTTCTTCACTTTCAATCCAAATTTTTCCTGACATCATTTCAACCAGTTTGCGAGAAATCGCCAATCCGAGTCCCGTGCCTCCAAATCTTCTTGTTGTTGACGTATCTGCCTGAGTAAAAACTTCGAAAATCGCCCCCTGTTTATCCTTAAGAATCCCAATTCCAGTATCGGCAACAGAAAAAACTAACTCAACATCATCTTGAAAGGTATTCGCCACGTCCACCTTAAGCTCTACACTTCCCTTTGCTGTAAATTTTATAGCATTGTTAACCAAATTAATAATAATTTGACGAAGCCGCGTTGAATCCCCAACGATCATTCTTGGAACTTTTGCATCAACATTAACCCGAAGCTGAATATTCTTTTTATTTGCTAAAACAGACAGGCCCTTGCCAACACTATCAGCAACTTTCCATAAATTAAATTTAATATTCTCCAAAACAATTTTTCCTGCTTCCACGCGAGAAATATCTAAAATATCATTTAAAAGACTCAGGAGATTGTCAGCAGCTTCCTTTGCCGTTTCCATATTATCTTTTTGATCCTCGGTCAATTCCGATTCAAGAGTCAAATCAAGCATGCCAATAACAGCGTTCATTGGTGTTCGAACTTCATGAGACATATTCGCCAAAAACATACTTTTTGCACTATTGGCCTCTTCTGCCGCTAGCTTTGCCTGCAAAAGACCCTCGCGAGCCTTCTTGTGCTCTGTGATGTCCTCAATAATTCCATCAATCAAAAGATCCTTTTCTTTTTCATCCCTTACAAGCACTGCTTTAATCGAGCACTGGATAATTTCTCCATCTCTTCTTTTTAATCCAATCCACTCATTCTCAACGCGCCCCTGCGTACAAATCTTTGTATTCAAGCGCTTAAGTTCGTCTGGGTTTTCACAAATATCCTGAAAGCTTATCCCCAAAACATCTTCTACCTTTTGATTAAGCATGCGAGAAAAAGCAGCATTAACAAATAGGAATTTACCTCGAGAATCTAAGGAATAGCGAAAAATGCCTATTTCTAAGTTATTAACAAGACCTTGAAGCTCGGTATTTATTTCAAACATTCTTTAATTCCTTTTAATTTTTACATTAATTCCAATCGCATATAAATTAGATATCCCAATAATCGTACCTAAAAACATCATGCAGATTGAAATCGGAGAAATATTTCCTTTTTGCAGATCAACAATAATAGGCATCTGCGTTAAATATGCAATGATAACAAGACTAAAAATAATCAACAACCCAGATATAATGAAAACCAGGAGTGAAATAAAAAAAGATAATAAAATAACAAAAAAATTGTACAAAAAAAGATTTCCTTTAGCAATTTTGCTTGCTGCGATTCCAATTCTTTGCATATAAACCTCTTTTCACTATTTTACTTATTTTTTTGTATTTCTTTATATCGATACGGCGCAAAAACAATTTCTTCTTTCACCACCTCAATTCGATCTTCTATAAAAGGATGCGTTCGAAGCCACGCCGGAACACTTGAGCCCTTCGACTCTGCCATCAAAATATCGAATGATTCTATGATACCATTTAGGTCATATCCTGCCAAGAACATATACTTAACACTTAAGCTATCTGCCTCATATTCATCCTGACGACTAAATGATGCTGAAACAATATTCATCAAAGCTGAAGCAGACATGGAAGCAATCTGCGTTGCAAAAGCTCCTCCCATATCCACTGTTGAAAGAATAATCGAGCCAACAATCTTATATCCTAATGCCGCCTGAAACTTTTTCGCGATATGGCGAGCAGAGTTATGCCCAATTTCATGCGCAACAACAGAGGCAATGGCATCATCTGTTTCTAATTTATCAAATAACCCTGTAAAGAAATAAACATAGCCACCCGGCGTTGTAAAAGCATTTAGCTCATCTTTTTCAATTAAAAAGAAATGGTAATCATATGCTTTTTGGTCTGAAACACCGGCTAGTCGCTTCCCAATGTCATTAAGTCGCTTTTGTTTTTCACCATCAGACGAAATCTTATATTCCTTTAAAATGCTTTTGTGTGAATCTTGCCCGATCGAAACTTCAGCCTCTGGCGAAAGCAAAATAAACTCATAGCGCTCGGTCGCCACATTGTATGCCTTAAACCTGGCACATCCATTTAAGAATAAAGAAATTAATAAGAAACAAAATATAAGAAATAAAGATCTGTATCGATGTTTATTTGTCATCGTTCAAACTTAACAACATTTTGCCACCAAGCAGCACTGTCCCACTTCTTTAAACTATTCCACATCTTCTTCGCACTTTTAGTTTTTAGAAAACCAGGGGCCTTTTTTAAGAAAATCTCTGCTTTTTTATGCCCGTTTTGCATATATTCTTTCGCCTGCAAAAGACATTCTAAAATATCAGCATCTCGTGCAACCAAGCTTTCTTTAGTCTTCTGCTGATCATATGCTTTTCGAAAACTAGATAATTCCTCTTTTACTTTCTTGTCCAAATTCTTGACTTGATCACTAAAAACTTTCTTCTCTGCTACCTTAAAATCGATATAATAATGTCCCATCTTGTGAAGATCGTTGATGCGTGCCTCATGAATATCATTAAATAGCGCCATAATCGTCGCCTTGTAAGGATCAACGCCTTCTAAATGAGCAATATAGTGCGCTATAATCGCACAACGAAAACTATGGTCCGCAACGCTCTCAGGGTCCTTGATTCCAGCAACCCACCAGCCACTGCGCTTAACTCTTTTTAAGAGACCTGCCTCAGCAAAGAAATCTAATGCCTTTGATTGATTTTTAACGACTTTTTTTATTTTTTTGTTTTGCGATTTCATAGCATAAAATGGTTGTGGCTTGTGCTGCATTAAGCGACAAGCGCGGCTGTTTCATGGGAATTGTAATTTTAATATCAATTTGTTTCTTAACAACATCTCGAATACCTTTTTGCTCAGAGCCAACAACAAGCCCTATCGGAAAAGGCAAAGGTTTCTCTAGCAAATCCTCTCCTCCTTCGACAACAGACCCTACAATCCAAAACCCTTGATTCTTCGCTATAGCAATAGCGCTGCTTAAATTAGGAACTCTAGAGATGAGAACATAGTTATCCCCTCCAGAGGCAACACGAAAAACCGTTTCCGTTACCCCCACTGATTCTTTTTTCGGAAGAACAATAGCAAAATCACCTAAACAAGCAATGCTTCGAATAATCGCCCCAAGATTTTGAGGATCCTTTAAATTATCTAAAAATAACAAAGACAATCCTTTTTTCTTTGCTTGATCTAAAAGATCAGAGTAATCCATATACTGAAAGTCTTCCACGTCTGCAACAATACCCTGGCTATTTAAATTTCGAGTTATTTTTAAAATCTTAGCCTGCGGAACACCATAAACGACAATTCCCCATTTTCTTGCCTTTTTTCTAATGTACGCACTATCAGGATGACCTGTCTGAATATAAATCTTTCGTATACTCTTAGGGTTAACCTTAATGCGCTCAATAACTGGATTCTTTCCAAAAAGTCTCATAGTTTAAAAATCATAAATTTTGCCAAAAATAGGCATCACTAATAAATTAAGTAAAAAAATATAAAGAATGATCGAACTTAGAATCGATAAAATATCTAAAAACGATTCCCAGGGTATATTGCGATGACGCGCATCATAAACAGCGCTTCTTTTTCCATTCTTTATCTTTTCGTTTGATTGCACAGTTAATTCATCTAAATCAATAAAAACATTTCCAGAAAAAATTTCTTCTAAGAGTCGATTATATTCCTGATTATATTCACACCCGTCTTTAGGATGCGCTCCTTTATTATCTGATAAAATATACTTCCATCCACATTCAGGACAATAGTGACGATATAAAAGATGGTAAAAAATCGAATAAATAAAATTAACCAAAAACCATGGAAGTTTAATAACATAGCTTACATCGATAGGTTGAACAAAGAAACGTTTAAATTTCTCTCCTTTTTTTAATTCGTTTGCACTAAATGCAAACGACGATAAAAATGTTTTTCCTTTTAAAAAGATCCCAACTAAATACGCCTTGCGCTGATGCGTCATAGGATCTTTCATTCTGACTTGCTTTGGTTGAAAAAGATCCTCTCCGCTATTCTTTTGAAAAGCCAAAAGACTGGTATCAAACAAAATTCCGCCACAATACATGCATTTTTTTTCGTGATCACATTTAAAAACAACCTGACACCGAGGACACTTTTTCATTTTATATTCCTAAGAAATTATTAAAAATATATTCTTATCATACTAGAACTGATAAATTTTAGCAAAAAACGGCATGCTTAAACGCGCAACAATATAGACATAGACCGCAATTGAAGTAACAATCGAAGCAATATCCAAAAATCTTTCGACGGCAACATTTCTATGTGTTAGATCAAAAAAAGCGCTATGCTTTCCCTGCCTTATCTTCTCTTCTGATATTTCTCGTAATTTTCTTAAATTAACACACTGTTTTTTTGAAAAAATTTCATCTGCAATCTGATTATATTCCTGACAATATTCACATGCATCCTTGGGATGCTGCATTTTTTGTCCACCATAAAAAGCAAAATATCTCGTATTGCACCTTGGGCAATACTGAGAATGCAATATATGAAAAAAGAACGAATAAATGAAATTAACAATAATCAACGGAACTTTTACAATATACCCGATATCAATCGGCTGGATAAGAAATCTTTGTGCCTCTTTGTTACGCTTCATATTGTTATAGCTAAACGCAAACGATGATAAAAAAGTCCTTTCTTGGAACAAAGCTCCGAACAAATAATCTTTTTTCTGATGCGTCAAAGGTTTTTTAAAGGCTGACGGCTCTTCCGCTTTAGCGCAAGACTCGAATTCTCTCTGCTCTTTGTCATCCTTAACTCTGACAAGAATATTTTCGCAATAAATACACCCAACGAGTCTCTCATCATCAAAAATAATATTACATCTTAAACATTTTCTCATATTTTCTTATCTTCAATGAACATAAAAAACTTAATTTATTTCTTAATTCTTAATCCTAAATAAAAAATCGGTTTTAAAATGCTCCACCATCCCAAAAAGGGACGCATTTTTGTATATCCTAATTTCTTATGAGGGTAAGTCTTTTTTACCAAAACTTCTTTAAACTTATAGCCGAGCGTCAAAACTTTAAACAAAAGATACGGCTCAAGCTCATAAGCATTCAACCAAGCTTGATCCAAGATAATTTCTTTATTCTTAAGAATCGAGAGCTTCATCGCTCTAAAGCCATTCGTGCTATCTGTTATTTTCTTTTTTACAAAGAAAGAAAATAATAGCGGATGGAGACGTGTCGCAATTTTCCGATATAAAGGCATATCTCCCCCGATACCGCATCCCCCTTTGTATCGAGATCCTTGCACAAAATCAAAATTTTCTTTGATAATCGGATCGACAATAGAAAAGATTTCATTTGGGTCATCTTTATCGTTACCGGCCATAATAACAATAACATCAAAATTTTTTTCAACCGCATGCTTTATCGCAGTACGAATTGCTGCTCCAACTCCCATCCGATGGGCATGCTTGATCGTTTGAATACCTTTATCTGAAAAACTTTCGATGATTTCAGTCGTTTGATCTGTCGATCCATCATCTATGGCTAAATACTCAACTTTTTCAAAAGCAGAACTTGCGATAAAGCGTTCTATTGTATTTTTAATCTTAACATGCTCATTAAACGCAATCGGACAAACTAAAATTCTACTCATTGACCTTCAATCCTTTTTCACTCATGCTATATGTTAACCCGCAAGAACATTTCAAAGATTCATCTACTTTTTTCCCACATCGGCATGCATGCCCTATTTTTCTAGCAGGATTTCCAGCAACCATTTCAAACGGCATCACATCTTTCACAACAACACTTCCAGCTGCAACAAACGCATATTCACCAATTGTAATGCCACACAAAATCGTTGCATTGCTTCCAATGGTTGCTCCTTTTTTAACTACTGTCTTCTCGAGAACCCAATCTTTTTTCTGACTTCTAGGATTGCGATCATTCACAAAGACGACATTTGTCCCACAAAAGACATCATCTTCTAATGTAATACCATCAAAAAGTGAAACGCCATTTTTAATGGTTACTTGATTTCCAATCCGAACACCTTTTTCTAAAAAACAATGATCACAAATATTACATTCAGACCCAACAATAGCATTATCCCCAATATTGACAAAAGCCCAAATGCGCGTTCCTTCTCCTATTTGTGCCTTGTCACTCACTAATGCTGTCGGATGTTTGGAATAATTCATCTCTATGATATCCTCACCGGCGATCCGCCATTGTTCATCGACTCAGAAATAGCTAAAAGTGTCTTAACGACATCTTCTGCTTTCTTGGCATCTGACATATTTGGTTGCTGTCCTTTTTCAATACAATCAAGAAAATATTGATTTTGACTCTTCAGAGGTTCTTTAACCGCAATCTTTGGAATCGTTACGCTTCCTTCTTTTGATAAAAGCTGAAACTCACCATATGTTTCATAAAAAACTTCTGTCTTCTCAACATGCTTATCATAAAGTCGTATCGGCCCGGAACTATCTAAATCATCCCAAACAATCATTTTTTGATCACCGACAATCGTAATTTGTCTTACCTTTCGAGGGTCGAGCCAACTCACATGAACATTAACCAAAGTATTGTTAGGATATTCCAGTGTCACAAATGCCAAATCTTCCTGTGAATCATTTAAACATTTCTGCCCTCTAGCTGATACGCTCACAGGACAACTATCAAACAAATAATTAAAAATAGAAATATCATGCGGTGCTAAGTCCCAAAGCGCATTAACATCATAACGAAACGGACCTAAATTTGTTCTTTCGGAATGCGCATAATAAATGCCTCCCAATTCTCCTGACTCTAAACATTTTTTTAGCTGAACAATGCCTTCATTAAACAAAAAAACATGTCCGACCATCAAAACCCTTGATTTCTTTTGAGCCAACTGACCCAACTCCTCGCACTCCTTGACCGAAAGAGTCAAAGGCTTTTCACATAAAACATGCTTGCCTGATTCCAGTGATTCTTTGGCAATCTGAAAATGACTTGCTGTTGGGGTTGCGATACAAATCGCATCAACATCATCTATGCTTAAAATATCTCGATAATCTATTGTTGTCTTAACATGAGGAAAAAGATTCTTAACCGCATTTAATCGATTAATGTCCAAATCCGAGCATATGGCAACTTCAGAATTCGCAAGTTGAGAGAATGTTCGAATATGATTTGGTCCCCAGTGACCACACCCAATAACGCCAATTGAAATCATGCAAAGCTCCTATCGATCAATTTTTGTAATTTTATATCTTAAAGCTCCTGCTGGAACTTGAATTTCAACTTCATCCTTTAGCTTATGCCCAAGCAAAGCCTTCCCAATAGGTGACGTAATCGAAATCTTTCCTTCTTCATAACTTGATTCTTCTGGAGACACGAGCGTATAAACAAATTTTTCCTTCGTATCTAAATCAATTAATGTGACAATCGCACCAATAAAAGCTTTGTCTTTTGGGATATTCTCATCGTCAATGATACGAACGCGTGACAATTTACCCTCAAGCTCTGAAATTTTCGCCTCGCAATAACCCTGAGCATTTTTGGCAGCGTCATATTCTCCATTCTCCTTTAAGTCTCCTAAAAGCCTCGCCTCACCAATCGCCTTTGAAATTCGTGGACGCTCAACTTTTTTTAGTCGTTCAAGCTCCTCTGATAATTTCTCAAGCCCTTCTCTTGTCAAATAAACATCATCTGGCATATTTCTTTCCTTTTTAAAACAATTTCTATTTATTTAATAACAACAGTTTTTTTGGGATGCTCTTTCTAAAAAGAGCATCCCAAAACCCTTACTACATATTCTCGATAGCAGAACTGATTGAAGGAAGAATTTCTTGAATCTCTGCTTTATTCATGCGACCTAATTTGGCAAAACGCCATTCTTCAGTTGCATTTTTATTTTCTCTTGAAATCTGAAGCTTCTTTTCGCCTCCATTATAAGAAAAAACACCGACTGTGATTCTCGTATCTTCAAATTCTTTTACATCTTTGAAGATATCAATATCAAGTGATTTATCGTATGGCATACACTCTCTCCTTTTGTTGTGTTGTTAATTAAAATCCCGGAATATTTAATCCCGCCATTTTCTTCATTTTTTCTGCAGCGATTGCTTGAGATCGAGCAATCGCATCATTAACGCTTTTTAAAATTCTTTCCTGAAGGCTCCTACCATTATCTTCAGCTAAAAGGCTAGGATCAATCTCAATGGAATGAAACTTTTGTGCTCCGTCAATGACAATCTTAATCCCAGAGCCATCATCAACTTCCGTTCTTGACGCTTCTAGCTCTCGCTTAATTTGATCCGCCTGCTTTTTCATTTCCATCAATTTCTTCATCTGATCAAACATTTAAACAACTCCTTTGCGTTAAAATTATTGCAATCGATACCCAATATCAATAAGTGTTGCAATTAAAAAAGATTTTAAAAAAATAATGCCTAAAAATGCCACGATCGGAGAAAGATCTATAGATGTCATCGGTAAAATTCGACGAATCGGCTGCAAAATAGGCTCCGTGGTTCGATGCAGGAACTGAACAACAAAATTAAAAGGATCCGGGCTCACCCAGCTAATCAAAGCCCGAACAAGAATAAGCCAATACAGTATTGTTAAAATAACATCAATAATTTTTGCTAATGAAATAACAAGATTTCCAAGAACAAACATAAGACTCTCCCTTATTCTATTACAATGGTTTAACTTTTTTGATTATTCTCAAAAGCTTTTTCTTGATCATAATTAATCGCATGAATCGGAAATGGAATAACAATTCCTTCTTTTGTGTAACGCTTTGCTAAACGTTTAATAAATTCGTGTTTAATTAAATAATTGTCTACAAATTCTTTAGCACGCAAAATTACACTAAAGTTGATGCTCGAATTATCAAAAGTATGGTATCGAATAAACGGCTCAAAATCCTCAATACCACCAACAACGTCTTTCATAACTTCTTTTCCGACTTCAATAGTGACTTTTTCTACTTTTTCCAAATCCGATGCATAATGCACCCCGACTTGAACTAGCACGGCTAATTCTTTTTGTGGATAATAATAATTTATTACCTTTGAATCTACAAGGGCTTTGTTTGGCATCACGACGATGTTATTAGGAAGCATTCGAATCCACGTTGAACGCCATCCAATTTTATGCACATATCCTTCTTCGCCAGATTCAAGTTTAATGAATTGCCCAACCTTAAATGGCTTATCAGCAATAATCTGAACTCCTGAAAAGAAATTCTCTAATGTCGGCTGCAAAGCCAAAGCAATGGCTAGAGAACCAACACCTAAAGAAGCTAAGATCGGAGTAATGGAAACACCAAAGCTATCCAAAAGAACTAAAACACCAATACCAATAACCAACAAGCGCGCAATTGCTTTGGCAACGCCACTCGATGTCTTTAAAATATCATATTTCGGCGTATATTCCTCAATAAGACCATTTGTTAATCTCTCAATAAATAAAACAATCGCAACAATAGTTACCGCCTTAAATCCAACAAAAACATATTTTGTTAATTCTGCGCTTGAGGCTATCGGAGCCATTCGTTCGATGAAAACACCACCGCTTGTAAAGATCAGCAACAATAACGGCAAATCTAAAGAACGAATCAAAATATCATCAAATTTTGTCTTTGTTTTCTTTGCAATTCCCTGCATGGCCTTAAAAACTACTGATCTAATAAGCAGGCCCACAACAACCCACAAAAAATAACCAATCGGAATATAAAGCCATGCCGAAAGCTGGACACCAAAAATTGTTATTGAATCTGTCATGCTTAGCCCCTTTTATTTATATTTTTAAAAAACTTTAAACAAACTTCCTTCAACGAGTCGCTCTTCAATGCGATTAAGCACTCTTTTAATCTTCTTAAAATTATCATCAACTTCACTCATAACGACAGCCATTCCTTTTGCTGTCTCTTGGAGAGATACAGCTGTTTGTCCAAATGTTTTTGCAAGATCCTGAACGTCTAACGGATCTTCTCCGACAATTGGTTCTCCAATATTTAATTTTCGGCCATTGCCTGTCGAATCCTTATTGATCGAAATTAATTTCTGGCCCAAAACACCTTCAGTCTTGATAACAAAACTATATCCTTTTTCAATCTGCGACTTGTAACGCTTAAAGAGATTAAGGGTTACAACAACGTTACGCCCAGCTACTTCCTGTTTAAGAAAGTCGATCTTTCCAACGGTTCCGACATTAACCCCAGATAAGCGAACCGGCGCACCAACAGACAAGCCGCCAACCTGACTAAATAAAACTTCAGCTGTAAATTTTGGCTGAGTTAGTCCTTTTTCCATTCCAATGGTCAAAACAACAACGCCAATAAGAATGACCCCAATGATAAAAAACAAACCGGCATACAACGTTCTGGTAACTTCTTTTTTTTCCATAATAACTCCAGGATTAATTTAAAAATTCTTTAACAAAATCATTATCCGTCGACTCTATTTCTTCTCTTGTGCCTTGTGCCACAAGAGATCCATCCTTCATAATGATTAATCGATCTGCAATACGAAATGAATTTTTCATATCGTGTGACGTAATCACTGTTGTTGTATTAAAATGCCGTGAAATATTTAAAATCACATCTGTAATATCCCGACTGCGAACTGGATCTAACCCTGATGTCGGCTCATCACACAAAAGAATCTTTGAGTTTAAAATAACGGCTCGAGCCAACGCAGCTCTCTTTTGCATTCCTCCGCTTAACTGTGATGGATACTTTTGCTCAACACCTTCAAGTCCAACTAAACTTAACGTATTTCTAACTTTCTCGCCAATTTCTTTTTTATTAAGCTGCGTGTGCTCTTTAAGGGGAAACGCTGTATTCTCAAAAATCGTCATAAAATCATACAGTGCTCCATCCTGAAAAAGATATCCCATTTTTTTTCTCAGCAAAAGCCAATCTTGTTCAGAAAACTTTGCAATATCCCTTGAATCAATTTCAATAGAACCTTGATCCGGAAAAAGCAGTCCTATTAAATGTTTAAGCAAAACACTTTTTCCTGCTCCACTCTGTCCTAAAATAGCAATAATTTCGCCCTCTTTAACTTCAAAGCTAACATCTTTTAGAATGGCTTGACTATTAAAAGACTTATATAAATGTGAAACTTTAATCATTTTTATTTTTTCTCAAAAATACGAAATTTATTCTTTCCAAATTTAGTGTAAATACGATTATATGGACGCACATCAATTGTTCCAATAAAAAACGCGACTCCCTCCTGCTCGCCTAACAAATAAACTTCTTCATCTGACAAAATATCGACATCATCTCGAGGGTACCAAAATTCTTCTTCAAAAACAATCGGATTGCCATCTTGAATCCAGACTGCCTCCATCTCTGGAATAGAATAAGATTTCGGTCTTCTTTTCTTTGTCATATTTCCATCACACCCAATAAAACCAAAAACGACAACAAAAACAATAACTGCTCTTAAATAACTAAAGAAATTCCTCACCTTTTCCTCCTATCCCCAAAATGTCAAAATAATTTTTGTCAATATTGTATTTGAAACAACGACTAAAATATATGCCAAAGCAACAGCCTTTGTTGTATAGCGACCAACACCCAGCGATCCACCCTTGGTTACAAATCCCTGATAACAGCAAGTCCAACCAATCAAAAAAGCAAAGAAAAACGTTTTAATAAAACCACTAAAGAAATCAACATAATCAATCGACTGCAATGTTTGACTGATATAAAACGATCCCGGAATATTTGCTTCAAACACTCCAACTAAATACCCACCAGCAATCCCAATAATCTCCGACATCACAACTAAAATCGGCAAAACAAGAAAACATGCTAGCATTCTCGGGACAACCAAAAATTCAATCGGATCAACGCCCATAACTTTAGTTGCAACAATCTGGTTGTTGACATTCATTGCCCCTAATTCTGCCGTAAGCCGTGCTCCCGCTTTTCCAGAAAAAATCAAAGCGCTAAAAACAGGACTAAGCTCTCGAACAAGAGACAACGCGACCAATGCGGCTACTTTTTCTTTAGCGCCGAATCGATCAAGCATGACATATCCTTGCAAGGTCAGCACAACTCCAGAGGCAATCGACGTAAGCGCAATAACAACCACCGACTGCATTCCCTGTTCATGAATTTGCTTTATAACTTCAGAAAATCGAATTTTTCCTCTTAAAATCTGACCTAAAACATTGCCCAAAAAATACAGCGCATTTCCTAATCCAGCAACACCCGCCACGATGCTTTGAAAAAAATGTTTTAAGAAAATTCGTTTCTTCATTTGTCTTTTTTAAGCCATACTTCTTTTAACTCTTGGTTAATCCGATATTCTTCCGTATTCGCAATAGGCTTATGAAAATCAACTTTCCTCTTATTATCTAATTTTCTTAAAAAGAAATCCTCAACAGATAAAACCTTTGCTCCTAGCTGCCGGACATAAAACTGTATTTCTTTATCACCTGTGACAACAACAATATTTTTCTTTAAATCAGATTTCTCAACTATTCTCTTAATGGCTTCATCTGCTGTTTCATTCTCCGAAAATAATACCTTTGGAATCAATCCATATACATGTGCCGCTATCCCAGGCTGCCCGTCAAATACAATCGTTACCAAATTCTTGACACTTCCCTGAGGACGATTGTTTTCGATAAAACCAACAAGGTTATTGCGGGACTCCTGTAGACTATCTTTTAAAAGATTCGGAATCCGATGAACAGCATTGTACCCGTCGATGAGATAATGAACAGACATAAACTATCGCCCCAATCAAACCAATAATAACCATAAACAAAAAATTAATTAAGCTCATGCTAGCAGCCGTAGCTGCAGCAACGCCAACCTTTGAAAACAAATAAACAGAACTTACGTCTCGAACACCGAGGCCGCCAATAGACGGAAAAGCCGATGCGACACAAATCAAAGGAACAAAAATAATGCAATAGATTAACCCGATATCTTGATGCAATCCTCTTGCCGTTAGATAAAATGTTATCGCTAACAATATTTGAATAAAGCAAGATAATCCTATTGCAAAAAACAACGCTTGTTTTTTTTCTTTAATTAAAACGATCGCATAATGGAGTTCCATCAATTTATCTTTGACAACAGGAAATCTGTTAAAAATTTGACAAACAAATGAATAGAATCGTTCATTAAAAAGAAATGAGATACCCAATACCGTGCCAAAAAATATAATGCTAATCGCAATCAATAAAAATTCATCGTAAGCAATTTTATATGCCGATATAAAAGCGACAATGGCAACAATAACTAGTGCCACAAGCCCAAAAATTCTATCCAAAAGAACAGATGCAACCACTTTTGTTTTCTCAGATGTATCCTGAAAAAGTCCCAGGGTCTTCATAACATCTCCACCGGTTGACGTTGGCAAGAATAAATTAAAAAAAGATCCAATCAAAAAACAACGTGCCACACTTTTAAACGGCACCCTAATGCCCAGATATCGAATAACAATATTCCATCGGATTAAAATGAGGAAATAAATAACAAACATGAGAAACATCGCAGCTAAAAGATAGAAAAAATTTGCCTCTTTCAAAATACTGCCCATTTTATCAAGATCAATTTTCTTAAAAAGATAAAAAAGCAAAGCCACACTTAAGCCTAAGCGCAATAATAATGAAAATGTCTCTTTTATTTTCTTTTTCAAACTTTAAGCCTCTCTGCTTTTAAACAGTCTCGATATCCCTCTTCAGCTAAATATGAACTTCGAACTAACGGTCCGCTTAAAACACTCTTAAAACCAACAGACATGCCAAACTTTCTGTATTTCTCAAATTCTTCTGGAAAAACAAAACGATCTACAGGAATATGACGCTCTTTTTTTGAAGGTGCTAAATATTGACCGATCGTTAAAAGATCACATCCCACTGCCTTTAAATCTTTCACTAACTGCTTTACCTCTTCCTCGGTTTCGCCTAAGCCAACCATAAATCCAGATTTAATAAAAACATCCGAATTAATTTGCCGTGCCATTCTTAAAACATTCAAAGATCTTTCATGATCTGCTTGTGGGCGAAAACGTACAGATAGCCTCTGAACCGTTTCAAGGTTATGCCCAAAAACATTAGGCCCTGCATCTAGAACAACTTTAATCAAATCTTTCCTACCTAAAAAATCAGGAACAAGCACCTCAATTCTTACCTGTGGGACAAGCGCCTTAATTTCTCTAATCGTCTTAACAAATTGCATCGCCCCAGCATCTTCTAGATCATCCCTCGTCACAGATGTCACAACAACATATTTTAACCCTAATTGCTTTACTGCTTTAGCTACTTGCCGAGGCTCAAAAGGATCAACGTCTTTAACGCATCCTGATTCAACGGCACAAAATCGACACGCTCGAGTACAGCGGTCACCTAAAATCATAAATGTCGCAACGCCAGAAGACCAGCAAGATCCCATATTCGGGCAACGGGAATGCTCACAAACCGTATAAATTCCTAGTCGGCTAAACGATTCTTTCATAGAATCAATTTTATTTTTATCGGGAATCTTTTGTTTAAACCACTCCGGCAATATTTTTTGCACAGCTATCATCTTCTAAGAATTTATTTTTAATTCTTTTTTAGTCTTCTCTGCCAAGGCATCTAATGCTTTCTGATTTTGCATTCTTTCTTCTTCGCTTACATAATCCACAATAAGCACTCCATTAAGATGATCTGTCTCATGTAAAATAACACGAGCAAGAAAGTCTTCACATTCTATTCGACACTTTTTGTTTTGTTCATTTAAATATTCAACAACAATTCTTTTTGGTCGTTTAACCTCAAAAGAAAAGCCAGGAAAACTAAGGCATCCCTCCTCCATCGTCGTCTGACCTTCTTTCTTTAAAATCTTTGGATCAACAAAAACTCTTGGAAATTCTGGAAGATCAACGATAAAAATCTTCTTATTAATTCCTATCTGCGGTGCCGCAAGACCAATCTCTGTTTCTTTATCCAAAATCGTGTTGAGCATAGCATCGATAAGCATGCGCTCAGCAGGACCAATCTTCTTAACCGATTCCGACTTCTTTCTTAAGCAGGGATCACCATATTTTCTAATTTTTAATTTTGTTTTGATCATCTAAATAAACAACCTTTGCTTTATACTCTTTGGCTTCCGCCTCCTCCATAAAACCATAGCTTAAAATAATAAGCTTATCCCCAACACATCCTGATCGGGCGGCAGGGCCATTCAAGCAAATAACCCCAGAATTTTCTTTTCCTGCAATTGCATATGTTTCAATTCTAGAACCCGTGTTGATATTTAAAATCTCAACTTTTTCTCCAGGAAGAATTCCAACATTCTTCAAAATCGCCTCATCAACAGTAATGCTTCCCTCATAATAAAGCTCAGCTTCCACCACTGAAGCATTCGCAATTTTTGCTCTTAAAACAGTTAACAGCATCTCCCTTTATCCTCTCGTAAAATCTTATTTACAAATTTTTATTAATTCTTTCTAACAGCTGATCTTTTGCCATAGCACCAACTGATTGATCAACAGCTTCACCATTCTTAAACAAAATTAGCGTTGGAATAGACATCACTCCGTATTTTACGGCTAACCCTTGAGCTTCATCAACGTTAACTTTGCCAACTTTAGCTTTTCCAGCCAATTCATCAGCCAATTCATCAACGATTGGACCCATCATTTTGCACGGCCCACACCACTCTGCCCCAAAATCAACTAAAACTGGAACATCGGAACCAATGACTTCTTGTTCGAAATTTTGCTCTGTTAAATGACATGCTCCCATGAAACGCTCCCCTTTCTTTATATATATAAAGTATACATAACTTCATATATAAATTTAGTATTAAGAAAATATATTATACAAATATTTATGATATATATCAATAGTATTTTATTATGCCAAAAAAGAACGAAATACACATAACTTATTAGCTATCAATAAATTATGTTTCTATTGAAATATCCAATTTGCTGGCTGAAATCATCTAAAATAATGACAAGCATATTTCTTGCCCTTCCCATTCAACAGCAAAGCATATCTGTTCCTTATATTAAAGCTCCAAAAAATAATCAGCTCTGATATATAGATACCAAGCAAATATTTTAAAATTTTAAATTAAAAAATCTAATTTTTTTGGACAAAGACATAAGATCATGCTACCATTTTTGCAAGTGGGTATTCATGTCTTTTAATTTATTCAAAACTCAACATCAAAATTTTAGGAGAATAGTATGGTTGCGAAAACAGTAATTTTTGGAATCGTCGGCGGGCTCGGACTCTTCTTATTCGGAATGAAATATCTTTCGGACGGACTCCAAAAAGTTGCCGGAACAAAACTACGCCGTATTTTAAGATCCCTAACTCAAAATAGATTACGTGGCGTTGCTCTTGGCGCCTTTGTCACAAGCCTTATCCAAAGCAGCAGTGTTACAACGGTTATTCTCGTTGGTCTTATCAATGCTGGTATTGTCAATTTACTGCAATCATCAAGCGTTGTTATTGGAGCAGCTATCGGAACAACAATAACAGCTCAAATTATCGCCTTTCAAATTTCTCAATACGCTTTGCCTGTTATTGGCATCGGCGCTGTCATGATTCTTTTACCTGTAAAAAAACGCGTACAATCCTGGGGTCAAGTCATATTTGCCTTTGGTATCGTTTTCTTAGGACTAACAACAATGTCCAGCGTCATGAAACCTCTCAAGGATGTTCCAGCCGTTACAGATTTCTTCATTCAGCTTGGAGGCACTCCCATTCTAGCCATTTTAATCGGAGTCGTCTTTACCGCCGCAGTCCAATCAAGTAGCGCTTCTATCGGTATGGTATTAGCTTTAGCTTCTTCAGGATTAATTGATTTTCAAACCTCACTTTATTTTGTTCTAGGAGACAATATCGGAACTACGATAACAGCCTGGCTGGCAAGTATAGGAGGAAGCGTCTCAGCGCGCCGAATGGCCTGTTTTCACACAATTTTAAAAGTCGTTGGAACGGCATATTTCGCAATCTTCGTTTATACGGGAATCTATCCAGCCTTTATTGATTTTATTACACCAGGGGCGATTACCACTGACACTATCGCCCGTCATATTGCAAATGCGCATACCTTCTTTAATGTTTTCAATGCGATTGTCTTTTTGCTTATTCTTTACCCTATGGTCAAATTTGTAGAATGGATAATCCCAGGAAAAGATATTTATGTCTCAGCTGACTTTAAATATCTCCAAGATAAGCTGCTCGACACGCCAGAAATCGCCATTGATAGCGCCAAGAAAGAACTCATCGCCATGGCAGAACTGGTTCAAAAAACAATTATTACAGCGATGGAAGGATTTTTTAAAAAAGATAAAAAATCTATCCCTCACGTTCAAACACAAGAAAGTGCGATTGATCATCTTCAAAACGATATTACATTTTACTTGGCAAAGCTGTCAGCCCACGACCTAACACCACATGTTGCAAGCCAATTGCCACCCCTTCTTCATTCTATCAATGACCTTGAGCGAATCTCAGATCATGCTGTTAACATTGCAGAGCTGACAGAAAAAGTTCAAGATAATGACATTATTTTTTCTAATAAAGCACAAGCTGAAATGCGAACACTTTATGCAAAAATAGATAATATGATCGAAGAACTTTTGCATTCTTTAAAATCTAAAGATTTAACAGCTAGCGATCACGTTCTTCTCTACGAAGGAGAAGTCAACAGTATGCAAAGAGAATTTCTAGAAGAACACGCTCAAAGACTTTGTGAAGGAAAATGTACAGCGAAAAGTGCGCTTATTTTTGTTGATCTTATTAATAATCTTGAGAAGATTGGAGATCACGTTACGAATATCGCAAAAGCAGCTAGACGTGGATTTAAATTCCAATACGGGCAAAACGTGGATCAAAACAATAACACATAACTAAGAAATTCTTTATTCCTTTGATTTTCCTTGAAAGGCCACAGCTTCTGTGGCCTTTTTAACATCTTCAGAATTCCCTAAATAATAATGTTTGATAGGACGCATTTCTAAGTCAAGTTCATAAACAAAAGGAATGCCAGTCGGAATATTAAGGCTGGAAATATTTTCATCGGAAACACCATCAAGATACTTAACCAAAGCGCGCAAGCTGTTACCATGAGCAGCAATCAGAATTCTTTTTCCTTCTTTTATCTGAGAAATAATAACGTCATGCCAATATGGCATGAACCGCTCAACTGTCTTTTCTAAACTTTCTGTTAAAGGGATATCCTTTTCATCTAAATCTTTATATTTTTCATCATGCCCTGGATAGCGCTGATCTTCTTTCGTTAATGCCGGCGGACAAATATGATAACTTCTTCGCCAAACATGGACTTGCTCTTCCCCGTATTCTTTAGCTGTCTCTGACTTGTTTAGCCCCTGTAAAGCTCCATAATGTCGTTCGTTGAGACGCCAGGAATGGAAAATAGGAACTGAGAGTAAATCCATTTTCTCGAGAACAATTGAAAGAGTATGTGTTGCGCGAATTAAGACAGAGGTGAACGCTACATCAAAAATAAAACCTTCTTTCTTTAGAAACTGCCCTGCATGGCGTGCCTCGGCAACACCTTTTTCAGATAAATCAACATCCGTCCATCCCGTAAATCTATTTTCTTGATTCCAGACGCTTTCCCCGTGACGAAGCAAAACAATTTTATGAATACCTTTTGTCATCTCGATATTTTTTGCCTTTTAATAAAAATAGCAGCCATCCGTGCTACAAAAATAACCAAAAATATTTGCCCAGAAATAACTTCCAAATATGCCAAGCTGATAGCCCATGTTGTAACTGGAAAAACACCAGAAAACTTTAGCGATGTTAAAACGGAATAGCTAAAATAAAAAAACGGTATTTGCCCTACCTCATAAACGGAAAGATTAACGTGATCGATCCAATAAACAAAAGAATAAATCACTGCCCACAGAAGTCCAATGAGAAAATATCCACAAATTCCGGCTTTAATAATCCTTGCGGCATTTTCTTCCTCATCCATCAATTTCTTTATAATCATTCCAATAGAAAGAGCTAAAAACATAATATAAATTCCATAAACACAAACAGTCAACACTTTCTCAAGAAGCGATGCTGTCGTAAACGCCAAAATCAAATCAAGAAAAAATCCAATGACAACTAACACAATCAACTGCCAAAAAATTCTCATTTTTAAAGATCCCGTTCGCAAAGATAAAACCAAAATAATAAAAAATATAAACGGCGATATCGGAATCACTGGATGAACATCTTGCAATGCAGGCATCAAAAAGAAAAGTGAAATCAGCATAAACAAAAGAACACTAAACTTTTCCTGAGCTATCTTTAATAAAATCATGTTTTCTCCTTAAATGAACACTTAAGTTACGGAAGAATTAACGACATAACTTAGAAGTGCGAATTTACCCCAGGAGCCTTGGCGACGCGGGGTAATCGGTTTATTTATTTTCATTTCTTATTATACTCTATTTTAAGGATAGAGAAATAGAAAAAGGCGCAACTTTTAAAAGTTGCGCCTTTTTCTTTACTTTTAAGAAAAAATTATTTTACAAGCTTTTCTGCTAATTGAATAACTCTATTTGAATATCCCCATTCATTATCATACCAGCCAATAACTTTCACCATATTTCCAGAAATCATTGTTGCTAATGAATCAAAAATACATGAATTTGGATTACCAATAATATCACAAGAAACAATTGGCTCATCACAATATTCTAAAATACCTTTTAGAGGACCTTCTGCTGCTTTTTTCATAGCGGCATTAATATCTTCAACCGTGACTTCTTTTGTAAGCTCAGCAACAAAATCTGTCACAGATCCATCGGGTGTTGGTACCCGAATAGCCATTCCATTTAATTTTCCGTTAAGCTCTGGAATAACTTTTCCAACTGCTTTAGCAGCTCCTGTTGTCGTCGGAATCATAGAAACAGCGGCTGCTCTTGCTCGTCTTAAATCAGAATGTGGAAAATCAAGAAGACTTTGATCATTTGTATAAGCATGAATCGTTGTCATTAATCCGTTAACCATACCAAAGTTATCATTTAAAACTTTAACCATTGGAGCTAAACAATTTGTTGTACAAGATGCATTCGAAACAATCAAATCGCTATCCTTTAAAGCTTCGTCATTAACACCTAGAACAATCGTATTATCAATTTCATCTTTTGAAGGAACTGTCAAAATAACTTTCTTAGCTCCTGCCTTGATGTGCTCCATACACTGTTCTTTTTTACGAAAAACGCCTGTTGATTCAACAACAACATCAACGCCATATTTTCCCCATGGGATCTCTGCTGGATTTCTAATAGCTGTAACTGGAATTTCTTTGCCATTAACAACAATTGCACTCTCTTTTGCTTCAATCGTTCCGTCAAACTTACCTTGAACAGAATCATATTTCAGAAGATGAGCGAGTGTTTTAGCGTCTGTCAGATCGTTAATTCCGGCTATTTCGATATTGCTTTTCTTCACAGCAACACGAAGAACCATTCTCCCAATACGTCCGAATCCGTTAATTCCTATTTTCATTACTTTCCTCCATCTAATATGTTAATAATCTTTTAAGAATGACTATTATAGTCATTCCCTTTATTTAGTCAAGGGCTTAGAGAAATTAATCTATAAGAAAAATGCCGAGCGAAATTACCCTACCGGAGTTTCTCTTAAAAGTTTTGCAGCAATAAGAGGGTCCGTTTGAACCACATAAAACCCTGTGCCCCACTCAAAACCGGCCATATTCGTAAGCTTTGGAATCACTTCGATATGCCAATGATATCCTTCCGGGTAATGATACTTAACAGGAGCCGTGTGAACAAAAAAATTATACGAAGGATCCGACAAGCAAACTTTATTGCGAATTAATATTTCCTTTAAAATCTTCCCAAGATTATATTTCTGATCATCGCTCATTTCACAAAACCGGACTTGATGCTCTTTAGGCATAACCCATGATTCAAAAGAAAAGCGTGACGCATAAGGCGCAAAACAAATAAAATCTTCATTTTCTGTAATAATGCGCTCTTTGTCCTTCATTTCTTGATGAATAATATCACAATAAATACAACGCCCATGA
>JAVCCC010000033.1 GCA_030765785.1 Candidatus Aceula lacicola
AAGATTGAAAGTTAAGTCATTCTTCCCAGAAAAAGAATCTTTAAACCCATATCCTTTAAAAAACTTAAGATCTTTGACATTTTTAAGATAAAAAAGTTTTTTTCCATTAAGCTTTGATAATTCAAGCCCTAGCGAAACAAGAGCTCTGCCGATTCCCTTATGATGAACAGCCTCTGAGAGAAGAGCAACGCTTCTCTCCCCTTCCCTCTCGTATCCATATTCTGCAGATCCTAAACGAAAATCAAAATATCCAATATTCTCCCTATCGCTATTATTAACTTCGATAGAATACCACGTGTCGGAAAATTCATACAGTCGAAACTCAAATGCTACGCCATCATCAGACTCAACTTCAACGACACCCTCTTGCAGCAAATCACTTAAAACTTCCTGAACAGATAACCCTGATAAATCATAAGAAAAAATATTAGATGATATAACCTTTTTAAACTCCTCACCCAAAACATCATCACGCTCGGCCATAATAGAAGATGATATTCCTGAATATTCACGCCAATCAAGACGCTTTTCTGCCTTCGCCTTCTTTTTTCCAAAACTTTGAGGATGGCTTAATTGTTCGTTAATTTTTCGTTCAATTTCTTCATCCGACACACCCTGCATCCACACAATGCTAGTATTTAACTTAAATGGATTACGAATTTCTTTTGCTTTTATTTCTTCCTCAAATTCAGAATATTGAATCGAATTCAAAATCGATTTAGCGAGATCCACGACCTTTTGCTCTTTATGCATCGGCGCAAGATCATAAGCATTTAAAAGAAATTCGATTACATCTTCTTTGCCATCTTTCGCCGCTTGTCTTGCAAAGCGGTAAAAATCACCCCATCGATCACTCTGATGATTATTATTTTTTTCAGACAAAAGCTGGATCAATTTTACACCTGTCTGCAAACCTTCGATAGAGTCGATATTCTTTTTTAAATCATCAATAAAATAAATTTCTTCTGCTTTTACAATATTCCCAATCTCTTTTTGCTTGCTAATAAAATTCTGAATATATTGCTGAACCCTTAAAGCCTTAATCCTTCCATCGCCAGATGTAAAATCCACATTATTAAGATTAACCCCCATGACAATGCCAAGCGATTCAAGCATTCCAAGTGTAATTTCGACCTTCTCTTCATCTCCTGGACGTGCTGAAGAACCATCTACAGGTACACCTAAATCCATCAGCTCTTTAAGATGCGCAGGCGTTAAAAGGCCTGGTATCTTTAAAACCTTATATTTAATCATTCTCCTTTCATCTTTATCTCCCTGGGCGTAAACAAAATCTTGAGCGCGTCTAACAGCCTCGCCAATTATGGAATCAATCACTTCGCCGCTAAGGTCCTCTGAACCCTCAATCATCTCAACAGCAAAATTAAATGCGTTTTTCTTAATGCTATCTATTTTTTGAGCCTCAGACCCAATATATCCTTTTGGCTTCATCAGCGTATTATCCAAATCAACAAGAACTAGCTTTACTTTTCCCTTTCTAGCCTCGCTCAACAAATCCTCAATAATTTCTTTCCATCTTTTTTTAGACGACTTCTTTAAAAGCGCTGAGGAAATCTTTAATTCTTCACTTTGAGATTTTTTAACAATTATCTCAAACCCTAAGCTCTCGCTAAAAATCTCACCATTTTTATTCTTTCTATAAAAACCAAGAGCGTCCTCTTCTTCCAAATCATCACTTGAAGAAAGAAGCTTTTTAAAATCAGACTCTCTTTGATGTTCTAAGAATTTTTCTTGATAATCAACCAACCCTTCAACAGCTTTAAATCCTTTTATAGTCTGCGGTTCTTCGACTCTCTCCAGAACATCCACCATCCATGATAAATTAATATCCATTTCTCTTGATCCTACGTCTGCATTCTTCAAAACAACCAAAGAAGCAAGCTCAGAAGCATTAACAACCTCATCATTTTTTTCCATATACTCGATAGGAGATAAATATTTCTCACCTGCGCCTATAATAAAATAATATCCTTTTTCTCCGGCCTTCTTTTTCTTTAAAAATCCTGATTTAGGATCACGAAATATTGCCGTATCAGAACCTGCCTCTAAAACTTGAAAATGCTCTAAATATCCCAATATTTTTGCATCGTTCGGCAAAACACTCACAAGATATCGCATAATTTGCTGCTCGATAAATCCACCTCCCAAGCTCTCTCCAGAAAAAAGCTCTCTGTCATTTTGCGCAGTAATCGCATCTAAAATCTTTTCTACCTGACCCTCAGCTGCTAAATTTGATATTTTCTGATCTGCTGGAACAAAATTAACAAAATCCAATCTAAATTCAAAAAATCCTATTTCTTTTTCATCATAAATGCTAAACGAGCAAACCGACGATTTAGTCTTTGCTCCTTTTTCATCAATAAGATAAATATCTGTGTCAACTATCAAATCACTGCCGCGCTTTAAAGATTCGTCAATGTCAAAATAAAGAAAATAAGACTCTCCTCCTGTAAAAATTTCTTTGCCATCTAATGTATTTTTTAAATTTTTATAAACTTCGAGCGAAGATGTTAATGGTGATCCCGATTTCTTTGGAATAACTGATACAGTTGCCTTGCTTGCAATCTCTTTCGTTTCTGCTGTAACAACAACAATTTTTTCTGCTTTCTCCATACTATTAAAAAGCGCACTTCCTGCCCTCTGACTACTAGTTTGATTAAAAACTCCATCTAATTCCCATTCAACCCCTCCCGAAAAATACTTCCTTGGAATATTCTTTCGAGCGTACTGATCGTATTCGACCTTTATAAAATCGCAAACACCTTTTTTAAAAGAATCAATGTATTGCTTATAGATATCTTGGGAGATATCCTTAGTATCAACACCCTTGATCT
>JAVCCC010000035.1 GCA_030765785.1 Candidatus Aceula lacicola
ACCGATGGTTTTTCGATATGTTTCCATGGTCATAATGAAGGAATAAAATTCAGGATCCTTATTGTAGGCATTCGCATAAATTTTGATCGCTTCGGCATCGGCCTTACCTTTAATTTCTTGAGCTTTACGATAAGCTTCGGATCTAATCTTTTGAAGCCCCTTGCCCATTTGTCCTTCTATTTCAGCCTTTTTACCTTGACCTTCAGAACGATACTGTTCCGCCGCACGCTTACGTTCTGATATCATTCGATCAAAAACTTTTCTGCGAACTTCCTCAACATAATTAATCCGCTTAATTCTTAAATCAACAAGTTCAATGCCGTATTGTGGTGTAATCTTAGAAGCACGTTTTAAAATATCTCGAGTCAGTTCCCCTCGTCCCACGTTGATACGCTCGATATTGGTGTCTTCAGCGCCTATGTTCTCTGTTGTTTTAATATTCACCGATTGCTCATGCAGACGGTTAGAATCGCGTACCGTCTCAACTAATTTTAAATTAGAAATTACATCTCGAGTCGCCGCGTCCACAACATCATCCAGTCGAGCGTAGGCACCTGTTTCTGTTCCAACGGATTGCATAAATTTTAATGCATCCGCTATTCGCCAACGCGCTGTTGTATCAACCCAAATATATCTTTTATCCAACGTAGGAATCTCATTTGGATCGCCATCCCAGTGCAAAATTCTTTTATCAAAATAATTAGCAACCTGAACAAATGGTAACTTAAAATACAAGCCCGACTTTGTGATAGGCTGACCCATTGGCTCACCAAATTGCGTAATAACAACTTGCTGAGTTTCATCAACGGTATAAACAACCCCGCTAGCAAAAAGAATAACAACAATCACAATAAGACCTAATAATATGCTTCCTATTTTTGCCATTATTTTTGACCTTCTTGCGTTAGATTAAGCAGCGGTAAAATTTTGTTTCCTTCTGGCCCCATAACATAAATCCGTCCAGCCTTAGGCAGCACCTCAGAAAGCGTTTCAAGATACATACGCTTTAAGGTTACGTCTTTGGCTTCCCTGTATGCATCCCATGTCGCAATAAATTTAGCGGCATCCCCTTTAGCCCGATTAATACGCTTTAAAGAATAACCTTCAGCTTCCCTTATTGTTTTCTCTGCTTCTCCCCGAGCCTTAGGAATGACTTTGTTATAGGCCTCCCAAGACTGATTAACGACCTTTTCTTTTTCCTGCTTCGCTTCATTAACCTCATTAAAAGAAGCTTTAACCTCATCAGGGGGATTCACATCCTGCAACTTTACTGTAACAATTTGAATGCCAATATTATAACTATCTAAGATTTCTTGCATCTTATCTTGCACTTCTTGATTAATCTCAATACGGCGTGTCGTCAAAACTTCTTCTACGGAACTGTCTCCTATCACCTGACGCATAACAGCTTCTGAAACATCTCTTACTGTCGCACCTACGTTTCGAATATTAAATAAAGATTTAACCGGATCTTCAAGCTTAAACTGCACAATCCAATTGACGTCTACAACATTCAAATCACCTGTTAGCATAAGCGACTCTTCAGAATATGCTCTAGAAGAATACTGAGTCTTAACACCTGCGCGAACAGTTTTAAAACCAAATTCTTCCTTATAAATTCTTTTTACTTTTACCTTATTTAATTTCTCGATATTGAACGGGAGCTTCCAGTGTAAGCCTGGCTGAGTTGTCTTGACATATTTTCCAAAACGACGAATAACACCGACTTCGTCAGGACCAACAGAATAAAAGCTTGATAAAACCAATAAAACTGCAACAGCCAACATGATAACAGCGGAAGACATTCCCTTATTAATTTTGGGAATATACTTCTTTCCTTGGCGAAACAATTCTTCTGGTGTATCCGGTATTTGGAAATCCATATTTAACTAACTTACCTGTAGACCTTGTTAAATGATTATAAAAATAAAATATAGTAAATACTTAAAACAATCCCTGTAAACAATAAATGATTGTACTGCACATCCTTATTTTGTCAAGCTCTTTATCGACTGAGACAACAAAAAACTATTAACCAAACGTTAGCCAATAAACGCATTATCGATATCATAAGCCTTTTGCAATGGGTTCTTTTTTTTGCGCACATCTATCTTAAAACACCCTCTTTAGACAGAAAACCATTTATTTGTCAGCTTGTCGCCTTCGGAACGTTCCTAGGATTTTTCATCCTTCTCTACCATGCGATTGATACTCTTTTTCTAAAAGATTTTAGACATCGCAGCCCTTCGCTTGTTCTTGAGCCTATTTTTCGACTGTCTTAGATGTTCCCTGGCATTGAAACAAAAGATTCTTCCTCTGTTTCGTTTCCTGGAGATCATTCATTCTTTCTAATGGCCTTTACGTTCTTTGCTTTTAAAATTGCTTCTCGCAAAATAGATCGAACCATCATTATCTCTTTAATAATTCTTTTTTCTCTTCCAAGATTAGTCAGTGGCACCCACTGGCTCACCGATAACCTTATTAGAGCAGGGTTTATGGTCATCTTAACGCTTACCTGGTATTATTTGACACCTCTACAAAAGCCTTCCCAGGCTGGATTGATAAATTCTTTAATTTTATAAACAATTTGATTTGGCGTAAAAAAGTCTAATGTTGCGGGCTACGGCTCTGTTAATCTAAAATGACTTTCTTAACTGACAGATGATATCGCGAGCTAAATTATGTGTTCTTCTCTTTGGAAATCCGGGGAACATGTTGACATCAATCACATAAGCATTTTTCAAATCTTTATCCAAAATCACATCGATTCCAGCAAAGTTCAAATTAAGAGCACGCATTGTTTTTCGCACTTGTCTTTCAACTTTATCAAGTGTCGCCTTGGGCAACTTCTTTAAGATAGCAGGGCTGCCCTTTCCTCCCTGAGAAATGTTCGTCGTAACTGCATGTATACTATTTTTTCTTGGATAAATATAGAGCACCTTACCAAAGCAAGCATAGACCCTGAGGTCTATTTTGTTGTCACCAATATTGCATGGGGATACAGCTTCCTCCATTATAAAATCACCACGAACAAGACTTTTCAAAAATTTTGTATCACCGGTAATATCCTTAAATTTCCAGCCATAATCAGAACAACGCTGAACAATCTTGCCACTCTTAACCGTGAAGTTTGTCTGCCACCTGTCCTCGGTCAAGTAAGTTATTCCTTTACCCATAGAGCCACACCGAGGCTTAACGTATATCTTTTTGCCACACGAAAGCAAACTCTTTATACCTTTAACGCTTTTAGCGTTAATCCTGGGCGGAACTTTCACCCCTGCCTTTGAAAGCTTCCCCATAGCAACCACTTTATCTCTGTAAGCAGAGGTTAACTTTGGATTGTTTACAAATTCTATTTCCTTACCCGGTAGCAAATCTTTGACCCTGCTAGAAACATCATCGCAGAACCTTGAAAACTTCTTTAAAAACAGAAGATTCCCATACAAACCCTTATATTTTTTACACTCAACATGTTTATCCCAATATTCAAAAGGAAAAAAAGTCACAACAATAACTTTTTTGCTAGTTACATCTAAATGGCATTTTTTAAAAATCGCTTTATAATCTATCGCCACATAATCAAATCCCTTAGAAGAAATAAACCTTTTTTCTTTATCAAATTTCTTGAAAGAATCAAAATCAGCTGAATCCCCTATAGCAAGTATTGTTATTTTTCTCATATCTTTTATCCACCTACTGCAAATACTGCCTCAAATACTGATAATTTTCAGTAAGCTCGCCAGCCTGCGTTACGGCAGCCCTTCTCAATTCTCCAGGAATAGCAATATAATCCGTTATATTCACGACTCCATAAGCAGCTATCTGGTATACATATTCACGAATAAGCCTGCTAAAATCTTTAGAAGAATCTCCTGGCAACTCCGTGGGCAAATTGTCAATGGCAAGCATCGTTATCCCCTTAGCCTTATAGCCCTCCTTATATTTATCCGTCAAAGGATCATAAGTATATACTGGCTTCTTTTGAGTCGTGGTTTTATAGGTCAGCTCCACAGACCCGCCAATATCACAAGAAATATCAGATATAAATTCCAAACGTGAATTTTTTTTAAGAAACATTTTCTTGATCATCTTCTTCGTCACCAATCTTGGATAATGATGATCCCAATAACTTGCATTAAAAAGCATATTCAGCTTAGGAAGATATTTATTCATATTGGATTCAAATTTCTCCGGACACTTAAGATATTCTTCAAAATAAAATTTCTTCTTACTCTTTGCCCGCAGTTTTTCCTCTCGATAAAATACAATTGTATATATTTTCTTATTATCAGGACTTTTTCGTTTTATAAAACTTTTCATATCCTGCGGATGGACTTCTTCTGAATCCCAAAATCCCAACATTTCTTGTATACCGCTACTAACATTCCCCCGCCCTATGACGCCTAAAACAAACGGCGTAAGCTTCTTGCTCAATCCTTTTTGTCGTATCAATTCCCCAACTTTGATCATATCCTTCTCAAGAAGATCTATCGATCCATATTTCCAACTAGGTTTCAACGCAAGAAAAGGCGTATCGATACCTGCATGTTTCATCTTCTTTCCATAATAACTAAGGCTGTCAACAAATCCACATATCCCTGCATGCCTTCCGAAGAAAACCAGCCTTTTCCCTCTTGAATCCCTTATTTTCTCATAATCTAGCAAGGTCACTCTTTTTTTCATCATCTCTTTCAATAAAGAAATGTTATCTTTCTGCCCTTTAACAGTATGAGAAAATATCATATAAATTTTACCACTAATAACGTTTGACGGAGATGGGGCTTTTACACCCACAAGAAAAGAGGCTTTTCGCACACGTTTTACTATCTTCGCTCCAGCTCTTGAATACTCTTTGTCACTAAAGATACGGTTTGAACTGGATTCAACCTCAAATTCAATACCCATATCTGTAAGCCACCTAACATCTGCCGGAACAATGGGGGCTCTTTTTTCCCTCTCATTCTCTTCTTTAATAATTCCTACAATTAAATTCTTTCTTTCATTTCTCATAATAACCTCAAATATATTCTATAAAGTTCTGGGGCATGTCGATTAAAAGTATATCCCCGAAATTGTTTCCACCTATTCTATCCCAAACAAACCCATTTCGCAACTAATTCAGATTTTTCAGAATTTGAATGCCCTCGTTTACGCTCAAGCCTTTCACAGAAAAACCAGTACTTAAAAGGCTACGCCCCACCCATCCTGTAAATAAATAGTATTGTGCACACTGGACTTGTTTGTTATAATACGAAACTTATAAAGCTTTATAGAAGAATATTTTTAGTCATATCTAATATTACTATTGAGGAGGTAGTTAATGTCGGAAGTGGCAAGCCACGTAACAGCGCGCGAAGATCGTATCCCAGTTTCTCAAAAATTTGTCTACAGTATGGGGTCAATGGCTAATGATAGTCAAGCTGCCTGGATCGGCCAGATGGTCGCTGTTTTAATCCTTGGCTTAGGCATCAGCCCTGCTTTGGTTGGTTTAATAGGGTTTATTCCTCGTATTTTTGATGGTATTTTGGATCCTATTATAGGGTTTAGCTCAGATAATGCACGAACAAGATATGGTCGACGTAAGCCATTTATTTTCTGGGGAGCGATTATTGCAGGTATTTGCTATGCGCTTATGTTCCAGCTTTATCCTGAAAACAGTAATACTTTTAATGGCTGGTATTTTTTAATATTTCAAATCATCTTTTTTGGGGCCTTCACTTGCTTTTCTATTCCTTGGCTTGCTTTAGGTTATGAATTAACACCTGACTATCATGAGAGAACAGCCCTACAAGGCTGGAGCAGAATCATGGCGCAGATACCTTGGCTCATCTCTCCTTGGTGTTGGGCTATTCTCTACAACAAGAATTGGTTTTCTAATCCTCAAACAGGTGAAGCCGATCCTGTTTTAGGGGCTAGGGTTATTGCAATGATTATCGGCGCTGTTATCATCGCCGGCGGCGTGCTTCCAGCTATTTTTAATAAAGAACATTTCGCCAATCTTCCCAAACCAAAGAAAATAACTGGTGATTTTATTAAAAATATAAAATCACAAAGCATAAAGTTTATTTCCAGGCTTTATGCTGCTTGCTCGGCACTTTCCTTCCTCTTTTCTTTTTATGTTAGTTCAGAAAGTTTCCCTTGGTTTACTTTGCCCGTAAGGATTACGGCTATTCTTTTAGGCGGTGCAGTGCTCTCAAGCATCTTTTTACTGCTCTATGCCCATCCTGTGCTTAAAAAATTGTTTGATAATATTGCCCTTACGTTTAAGATTAAACTCTTTGTTAAAATTTGTGCAGGTACATTTTTAGTCTTCAACGGATTTATGCTCTCTTCTACTTTTATTCTTTGGGTTATCTTCTTCCATATTTTTAAAAATGCTCCTGATACAGGCCTTGCTTACTCAGCCGGAGGACAACTTCTTGGTGTCTACGGAACTTTTAGCGCAATCTGCACCGCCCTAATCATCCCAAAAATTGTATGGCTTACGAAAAAGCTAGGAAAAAAGAGTGCCTTTTTTGTCACCATTCCTCTTTCTATTATTGGTTTTGCAATGAAATGGCCGGCATACCTGCAAGTCCATCCGGCAAACAGTGAACTTTGGACAATGCTAAACGGATCAGGCTTTATCAACTTTATAAAAGTTTGCTGGCTTCTTGCTGTCGATCATTGGCTTCTCTTAGCATGTGCACCGTTTATTGTCTTTGGGCTAGGATCGATCTTTACTATTTTCTTATCGATGCTTGCAGATATTTGCGATATTGATGAACTTAAAACCGGAGAACGTCGCGAAGGAATGTTTACTGCGGTTTACTGGTGGATGGTCAAAATGGGATTAGCCGTTTCAGGTCTCCTTGGTGGAGCCATGCTCACCTGGACAGGATTCAACCAAGCAAAAGGTATTGGTCAATCTCTAAGCACTTTATTGTGGATGAGAATTCTTGATATCAGTATTCCAATTGTAGCTTCCTTGATCGCAATTGTTGTTATTGCAACTATTCATTTTACAAAAAAAGATGCCTATGACGTTCGCAAGCAACTAGAAGAGCGACGAGGAAAAGCTTAAAAAAGGTTCTTTAAAATGACAAAATTACCTAATAAAGAAATTACTAATTCAAAACCGATTATTATTTTTCCATATCGCGGATATGAAAATAACAAGCAATGCGAGTGGTATTTTTGGTGGACAATTGATCAATGCAAAGAAATTGATTCTAAACCCATTGTTATGTTGCCTAGAGATACGGTCATCCGAGGAGATGCGGCTTCTTTCATAAACGACGAAAGATACAAAACTCTCGAGGTTGTACAAACATGGGCTGTTGATACCTGCCAAACTTGGCTCGCAGGCTGGGGCCACGTAATTGACAATTACCCTGAAGCAGAAAGAATTGTACAAATACCAGGCGATCTTGACTATGTTGATGAAGATGTTGATTTTTACGATAATCTTAAAAAGTTTATCGAAATAACAGATTCAGATATAACCATCGGCGATTTTCAAACAGGCGATAAATACGGATCAAAAAGTCTCGTGGACACGTATGGCACATATTCCCTTCTGGCCAACTGGTTCCCTAACATCTCACAAGGCATAAAGTCCATTCATTTAAACAGAGCAAGATCTGAATTCCTTAACATCAAAACATCTATTTTGCGCAATCTTTTGATTAACAATCGAAACTTTGCTTATGAACAAACTTTAAACTTTCTCATCAAATGCTGGAATTATGATACAGCCAAATGGAAATACAATATCTCTACCTTTCTTTTAGGAACCCTATCAGACAATAAATCTTTCAGAGACTACAGAGCATGTGTTGACCAAATAGAAAGAATTGAAAGAATGCTTTCTTTATTATGGCGAGAGATTAAGGAACCAAAAAAGAAAGACAGCTTAAGCGACCAAGATTTCGAACAACAATACGCCTTATTCAGTAGCGATTATGACAATCTTCGCACCAAATCAAAAGGCATCATGGAAACAGCTCGAACAACTCTACGAGCTATGCTCGGAGGGGCTAACCTAGGAGACTTATGAGCATAAAAAGAATTCACCACGAAAATACAAATGTTTTTGGCTTTGAGATTATAGAAAAACTCACTACAAATGAAATTGATAATTTTCTTCCCTCTATGGAAAAAGCTATTGAAGACAGCAACGGAAAGCTTAGACTTTTGATTAATGTTACCAAAATGAAAAACGCAGACATCAAATCAGAATGGGAGACATTTGAATTCTTAAGAAAGCATGTCCACGATATCCAAATTATTGCAATCGTGGGTGCTCATTCGTGGGAAAAGGTTATGAGCGAAATTATCTCGGAATCAATCTTTGCTGAAACTCCAACGCTATACTTTAAACCAGAAGATATCGAAAATGCTTGGGGATTCTTGATGAAAGCCCCACCCCCAAAATATGTCCATGTCAGCAAATATGTGGAAAGCAACAAAGGCTTATTCACCAAGCATGGCTCACCGCACTACATCTAATGAATACATAACTTGCGAAGCAAAGCGCTCGTAAGCCATAAGTCTAAATTTGCACCGAACACATTTATGTTCAGCGTTAGACTTTATAGTAACCTGCTTATTTTACTGCGTAAATATTTGAAGTATCGTTGTTGAAGCCTGAGGGGTGTCTTGATGGACCAGATTTGTGACTATTCTTTTTTCTTTAACTTCTTTTTCGAGTAAAAAAGTTTTTCATCCGAACAATATACCAAAACGAAACCGGCGTAAAAACAAACGTAAAAACAATTGATGCCAGCATGCCTCCTATCATAACCGTGCCCATCGCTGACTTCAAAGGCACCACCGACCACAATTGCGGCAAAACTCCTAAAACAATCGCAAACGAAGTCATAATAATCGCGCGAAACTTCTCAGAAGCCCCCAGCCACAATGCATCAATAACTGAAACACCTTCTTCCATTCTTTGCAAAGCATAATCTAACAATAAAATAGAATTGTTAACAACAAGACCGACAAGCATAATCATTCCAAGCATTGAGGCTACATTGATCGACTGATTTAAAAAGAAAAGTGCATAAAAAACCCCAATAAAAGATGTTACAACAGATAGCAAAATAGGAAGAGGATAAAAGAAAGAATTCATAAGAGCGCACAACAGCATAAATGTTAAAATGACAGCCAACGAAAAAGCCTTTGCAGTCTCTTTTGCAGATTCTTCTTGATATTCAGAATCACCAGCATAAATATAACCGTAACCATCTTCAAATTTAATCTCTTTAAATGCTTTATCTAATACATCACTCACATACCCAGAATTAGATTTTGCAAGATATCCATACAAAACAATGATTCTGTTCTTGTCGCGATGCTGAATCATCGGCACAGACTTATCTTCTGTAATCTCTCCAAATTCACTAACTGAGCTTAAGCCTTTTTTAGAAATAACATTAATTTGATTAATATCATCAAAATCCCGAATATATTCTTTATCCAGTTGAACATTAATGTCATATTCTTCACCTGCTTCTTTATAAACATTTGTATCACTATCACCATAAACAGAAGTTCTAAGAATGTCTCCAATCTCCACATCCGTCAGGCCTGAAGCCACTAATTTCTTTTGATCAGGAGTAAGGATGGCTTCATTTTTTGGAACCTTATAAGAAGACTCCACAGAACGAAAATATCCTGTATCTTCCATTATCTTTTTCATGTCTTTAGAAACATCTATCATCTTCTGGTAATCTTTGCCATGAACATTAATAGTCATGTCTGCTTGAATCCCGCCTCTAGCCTCACCTCTCTCAAGACTAATTTCTGCATCTGGAATCTGTGCCATAAAAGGAACAAGCTCCTGAATAATCTGCACATCGCTTCTCTTTCTTTTAGCAAGAGGCACAAGATTAACAACAACTGCAGCATTTTCAACACCGTTATCTCCAATAGATGTTAATAGCGATTCCGTCTCAGGTATTTTCTCTAATCTTTTTTCAATGATATCCGTTACTTCCAAGGTTCTATCAAGAGTAGACCCTTGTGGCATTTCAACAGCTACCGTAATCATATTCTCATCAGAATCAGGATAAAATTCATTGCCAATATAGGGAATAATAAATTTAAGCGAAAAAAAACACAAAATCATTAAAACAATAGTTGCCTTGGGAAATCTAAACGTCAGTTTAAAAATTTTATGATATTCATCCTTAAAATTCTTTATCCAAACATCAACTATGTGGACAAGCCATTTGAAAAGATTGAAAAAACGTGACTCTTTTTTTTCTGATCCTTTCTTGGACTTAAGAATAAGACCGCATAACATTGGCGTTAAACTAAACGAAGCTATGAGAGAGAAAATTGTAGCGTAAATAACAGTCAAACCAAATGATTTCATAAACTGCCCGACAATCCCACCCATCGAAGCAATAGGAGTAAAAACAACCAAATTAGTTCCCGTCGATGCCAAAACAGCGGAAGCAACCTCTTTGGTCCCATTAATGGCAGCATCAATAGGGTTGCTTCCCTTGTCAATATGAACTAAAACATTTTCTATGATAATAATTGCATTTGCGATTAGAGTTCCCAACGCCGTTGCAATGGCCAAAAGAGTCATCGCATTAATCGTAAGACCAGAAGCATTAACAAGAAACAAAGCAGATATAACAGAGGACGGAATTGTGATAGCTGCAATAAACGTTAGCCTAGGCTGTCCTGTAAAAACATACAGAATGAAAATTGTTAAAATAATACCAATAAGAATATTTAAATACGTTTGATTTGTTTCGCTAACAATAAAATCTGTTGTATCCGTAGCTATATCTAAAGAAACGCCTTTGGGGAGCATCTTTCGAAATTCAGGAAGACGACGCTGAACTTCTTTCGAAATATCCACAGCGTTTCCATCAGAAACCTTATTTAAAGATAAGCCTACAACGTTTTTGCCATCATAGCGCGCGATAGTCTCAACTTCTTCAAAACTATCCTCAACGCGAGCTATCTCTTTAAGAGGAAAATAACTGCCGTCACGAGAAACAATAATCATATCCGCAAGGTCAGCTGGATTCTTAAACTCTCCTAAAAAACGCAAGCTTAAAGATGTCATCTTCTTTTCAAGCAATCCACCTGGAATATTCTTATTTTTTGCTTTTATACTGCTAACAATGTCTGTGATTGTTAAATAGCGCTGTTTCATCAACATCGGATCAACAAAAACATTAATCTGTCTTTTCTTTCCTCCGTAAAGATCAACATTAGCAACACCATCAACTGAAGAAAAATGATCTTTTAATTTCTTATCAGCGAACTCATAAAGATCTCTTCC
>JAVCCC010000037.1 GCA_030765785.1 Candidatus Aceula lacicola
CGAGCAGGTGAAGCACCCGTCGTTAAACTAGTTGATCTTATTATTCGTCAGGCCATTGATCAACGCGCAAGCGATATTCACATTGAATCCTATAAAGACAAAATTTCTCTTCGCTATCGTGTCGACGGTTCCCTTTATGAAATACCGCCACCTGCGAAACACCTTTTGCTTCCAATTGTTTCAAGAATTAAAATTCTAGCAAAACTAGATATCGCCGAAAAACGCCTTCCTCAAGATGGTGCGATTTCAGCAAAGCTGGAAGACCGCACAGTCGATCTTCGTATTTCAACCGTTCCTACGGTGTGGGGCGAAAAAGTTGTTATGCGTATTTTAGATAAAGGTGCTATTGACCTTGATTTATCGTCACTTGGATTCGAACCAAATCAACTTGAAGCTATCCGAAAAGGAATCAAATCACCATTCGGGCTTGTCTTTGTAACAGGACCAACTGGAAGCGGAAAATCCACAACACTGTATTCTTGCCTCAAAGAAATCATTGATTCAACAAAAAATATTATGACGGCTGAAGATCCTGTCGAGTACCGACTAGATGGTATCAATCAAGTCCATGTAAAGCCTGAAATCGGGCTGACATTCGCCTCGGCTTTACGTTCTTTTTTACGACAAGATCCAGATATTGTTATGGTTGGTGAGGTTCGCGACGTTGAAACAGCCCAGATTTGTGTTCGCGCAGCTTTAACCGGACACCTTGTATTGAGCACGCTTCATACCAACGACGCTGCCTCGGCTATTACGCGTCTACTTGACATCGGTATTCCAACTTACCTTTTAACACCATCTTTAAGCCTTATTGTTGCACAACGCTTAGCGCGAAAACTTTGCCCTATTTGCAAAGAGGCATACGAACCCTCTGCAGAACAAATGGGAAAGTTGCAAATAAAATCTGATCTTGTTTATAGACCAAAAGGATGCGAAAAATGCAACCAAACAGGATACAAAGGGCGCCTTGCGATAAGTGAAGTTTTGGTTGTTACCGATACAATCCGGCGCATGATTGGAAAAGACGCATCCTATGTTGAAATCAAGGAGGCTGCGATTAAAAATGGAATGAGCCCACTTCTTGAAATTGGAGTTAAAAAGATTGAAGAAGGAATCACCAGCATCGATGAAGTTTTAAGCGCAACGTTGTTGTAATCTGAACAATTGTAATCTAAATAAAGGAAAACAATATGCCTGATTTCTTATATGTCGTAAAAAACGAAGAAGGGAAAACAATAAAAGGCTCTTTGAGCACTGTCGATAAAGATGCTGCTGTTGAACAGCTTCAGAAGCAAGGATATTTCATTATCAGCGTCAATCCAGCTAAGAAAGACCCTTCCATGAAGTTTTCACAATCTAAATCAGAAATAGAAGGTAAGAGAAAGTTCTCACATAAAAGAGTCAAAATCGAAGACAAGCTTTTGTTTTCCAGACAACTCGCTACCATGCTAGAATCTGGCGTTAATCTTTTGCGTAGTTTGAACGTCATCGTTTTGCAGGTTGAAAGTGAAGAATTTTACAAAGTTTTATGTCAAGTCAGAGATGATGTTGAGCAAGGCGTCTCTTTGAGCCTTACGCTTTCCAAGTTTCCAAAATATTTTGATTCTCTCTGGGTAAGCCTTACAGAAATTGGTGAGGCCTCTGGAACTATGCCTAGAGTTCTAAACAAGTTGGCATTTTATGTCGAGAGAAAAGAAGCCTTTCGGTCAGCCATCATATCAGCTGTTATATATCCGGCAATCCTTTTTAGCGTCTCCATCGGAGCTATCCTATTTTTTGCACTCTTTATCGGACCTCGATTTAAGGTCCTATACGACTCTCTTGACGCAGAGCTTCCAGCCTTAACTCAAACTATGCTTAATGTTTTTGATACCATTAAAACAAAATTCTTTCTGATAACTGGTGTCTTTTGTGCTATATTTATAATAGCAAAGAAATACTTTAAAACGCCTGTTGGCCAACGGCAGTTAGAGAATTTTCTCTTTGGATTGCCAGGGGTCGGACACGTAATGAAAACGATTGTTGTAGAGCGATTTACTTCGCAGATGTCGATTTTAGTTGAAAGTGGCGTTCCAATCCTTTATGCGCTAGATATTGGAGAACGAATGATTGGAAACAAAATCTGTGAAGATGTTCTAAAAGAAATGAAGAGCAAGGTCAGAGAGGGAAAACTGATATCTGAAGAAATGATAAGAACAGGATTCTTTCCCCCAATGGCATCCCAGATGATCGCAATCGGGGAAGAAACCGGCGAGCTGGGAAAAATGCTCGACCATGTCGCAGAATACTACCAGCGATATGTTCAAACCTTCATGACGCGATTCTCAACAATCTTCGAACCTTTCATTCTTGTTTTTATGGGCGGAACTATTGGCTTAATTGTTCTATCGATGTTTTTACCGATTTTCAACATTGCATCGATGGGTGGTTGATCTTTGAAAAAGGAGGTGCTACAATACAACTGTATAAAAAATCTATTTTGTAATTGTGTGCAAATGAATTTATTTAATTCTAATTATAAACCAAAAAAAGGAGGGTCATTATGAGACTCAAAAACACAAAAGGTTTCACTTTGCTAGAAGTTATAATCGTTGTTATCATTGTTGCTGTTTTAGCTAGTGTTGCCGTACCAAAAATTACAAGTTCTGTCACATTCGCCAAATCAAAAGAAGTTCTTGGTGCTTTGCCATCAATTCGATCTGCTTTGGAAGAATGTTATTTGTTAAACAGCAATAGTTACGCAACTTGTAACTCTCTAGCTTTACTTAGCGTTACTTTTGTTCCAAAGTATTTTAACGCACCGTCAATTTCAACAACTGGCACAACTTACACAATTCGCTTTGTTTCAAAAACATCAAGAAGCGATATCATCACTTATTATAGCGGAAACGGAAGCTTAGTTGGTGCTGGCAACTTTATAAAAATTCAGCAATAACTTTTGCTGATTTATATTTAATAAAAGGTTGGTGAACCAGGGGTAGAAATACCCCTGGTTCACATATAAGCAAAGCATGATCATGCAAACAATAAACAAAAAAGCACTAACCTTAGTCGAAATTGTTATTGTCACGATTGTAGTTGGAATTTTGGCAGTCGTTGGTCTTTTAAAATACAATGATGTTACGTCCAAAGCCCGTCAAAGAGATGCTTCGGCTAATCTTACACTTATCTCTTATGCGCAGCGAATGTATCATGCTGCAATGAATAATTACTATCCATCCAGCGGAACAGCAAGCATTGCTTCTATCAATAGTAATTTAAAATTAAACATTACATCATCAGATGCTGAATACACCTGTTCGCTAGGAAGCGTAGACTACTACTCATGCGTCGCTTGTTTTCCTTCGTGTGCTGCCTCAACCTGGACATACACTATGACAGCGGATATGGTGATTCCATCATGCGTAGGTGCAGAATGCCTATAATCAAAAAAAATGAAAAATAAATCTGGTATCACCTTCATGGAATTAGTTGTTACGGTCATCTTGGTTGGCATTTTTGCATCATTTGGTATCAATGGATACAATAAAGCAAAAACGAATGCTCGCAAGAAAGAGCTAAAAACAAACATGCTTGCCATTAAAGCTGGTCAGAACATCTTTAAAGCAAAAAAAGGATATTATTTTCCAAACAGTGGAACTGCAAACGTTAGCTCAATAAATATAAATTTAAATCTAAAAATTTTTGAAACGTCAAATATTACTTATTCTTGTACAAGAACTGCCAGCGCCACTACTTTTTCATGCAAAGGAGTGTTGTCTGGCGTTACAACGTGCACACTAACACAAGCAAGCGATGTTCCAAGCTGCACATAGCGAGGATGATTATGATATCAAAAATTAAAAAAAATACTGGATTCTCAATCGTCGAAGTCATTGTTGCCGCTGTCATCTTTACATTGGCATCATTGGGAACCTTCGGTGCGTTTTCAATGGCCAGACAAACATCGTCTTCATCAGAACAAGAAATTATTGCCGCAAATTATGGCCGTCAAATTTTAGAAGATTTACGAGCACAAATTGATCAAGGATCTTGGGCGAGCTGGTATCTCACTTGCCCTGCTACAGGAGCCGATTGGCCTAGCTCTCCAACGGTCGACGATGCGTTTCAAGGAACAGTAGTTTATACGTGTACAGTCGATGCTACAGGTGCTAAAAAAGTAACGGTTACAATGACATGGTAAAGAAATGAAAAATATAAAAACAAAATTCGGCATAACTTTAATGGAGCTCATCTTAGTTGTTATCGCAATTGCATTCTTTACTTCATTTGCGATCCCGCAATATAACGGTGTTATCACAAACGCACGACAAAAGAGCGCTCGCATTCAATTATCTGTCATGCAATCTGCTCAAGAAATATTTTTTTCTGACAACGGATACTATTATCCAAGCTCAGGCACTGCCGATGTCTCTAGTATTAATTCACATTTAAATATTGCTGTGACAGAAGACGATATGAAATTTCAATGCACAGCCTCAGGAAGCACTTTCCAATGCACAGCAAAATATCCAAAAACAGGCACAGCAGTCTGGACGTGTACAGCCACGCAGTCCTCATCGGAGCCAACATGCTAAAAATAAATAATAAAGGATTAACTCTTGCCGAACTCATCGTAGCCACAATTATCATGGGTATTTTAATGGTCGGTATTGCCTCAATGGATATCGGCCTTCGAAACATGTTCGAAGGCACCTCTAAAAATACGCTCACTTCAAGCAAAGTTAGCCTTCTTGTTCATCATGTTTCACGCACTATTGCAACAGCGATTGGAGACGAAAACAATCCAGGCGTAGCTTTTTCTGGAAGCAATATTTGGATCCGAACAGATAGCAACATAACGCCTTCAAGTTATAGCGATGACGATTGGTATGTGTACCAATTCGACAGCGGAAACAATAATGTTAAATTTTGTTCTACCACAGATGTATACATTGCTTGTCAAACCACGATACAAACCCTCGGAAGAGGCTGTATTACCACTTTTCAGCCATCGATTGAAGACGATTCAACAACACTCGATTTTAATTTAACACTAAAAGTTTCTGGACGAGATGATCCTTCGACAGCCATTGATGCTTTTGAAAATCCTGAATATACGGTTACGTCTGTCTTTAGCCTGCCTTCGTCTGGAAGCAGCATCTAAGCTGCTACCAAAAATTATAAAAACTACAGCTCTTGGTGTTTTTGCAAAAATAGGCCAATAATATTTCTTGAAAATTCTCTTTAAAATTCTTCAATTCTCTTTAATTTCTCTCTCAGACATCAAAAAAAAGAAAACGCTTTCAAATATTTCAAGCTTCTTTAAGCTTTTATCTTAACGTGTGCTATACTTTAGGTAGGAATTTATTATATTAATTTATAAAAGGAGGGCAAGATGAACGGTCTTATAAAACATAAAAAGCTTGGATTTACAATGATTGAGCTGACGCTCGTAATCTTAGTTGTTGGAGTCATCGTTGCTCTTGCAGCCGCAAAACTGCCAATTGCTATTGAAAAGGAAAAATCAAAAGCAGGGCAAAGAGTCCTCCTCGATCTATACGCCTCTCAAAATCGATACGAACTCGATAACGGAAATTACGCAAGTGCTGTTAGTAATCTTGATATCGGCTTTCGAGGACTAATTGGATTTGCCGCAAGTGTTGCGAATAACGCAAGTGCTGTTGCCTCAGTTGTGCGGCAAAATTCTAACCCATATACGCTTTCGATTTCTAACGCAGGACAAGTTAGCTGTGATGGAAACTTTTGTGATTATCTCTCGTACAGTACAAGCAGTACAAGCTCTTCTAGCACCGGCGGTGATGGAGGCAGTGGAGCAACGTCTCCAGCACCTCTACCACCAGGAGGAGGAAGAGGGGGAAATCAAAACTCTTGTTCACTATACTGTGAGTGGGGAGCTGTTCCTGGAAGCAACGGATGCGAATGCTTACCAAATCCAGAAGAACCACCAATAAAAGAGAGAGGGCGATTTTTTAGATAATCTAAAACTCTTTTATAAATACTTTAAAAAAGCCTATCTTTTTAGATAGGCTTTTTTATAATAATACTATGAATCGATTCCTCTGCAGAAATCTTAAAAAAGAAACCTGTGAAATTCTCGACAAAAAAGAAATTCATCATTTAAAAGATGTTCTCCGATTAAAAAAAGGAAAAAGCATTTCTATTTTTGACGGCTACAATACAACAGCTGTCGGAAAAATTATAGAAATTTCAA
>JAVCCC010000025.1 GCA_030765785.1 Candidatus Aceula lacicola
ACAACACGATTAGGCCGCATAGCTCACTTGGCTATCGTCCGCCAGCACCGGAAGCAATACAGCCAAGATGGCTAAATCAACCATTGTTCTCTCACGGCTATTGGTACAACTAATAGGGGCAGGTCACAGCCGAGCTTCTGCACCCACTCTTTAGGAAGGGTGACCATATACGTATATGTTCCTGTCTTAATAAGTTTTCTTTTTGCTTTTTTCGCTTCAGTCATGCTACATAGCTCCTATATAGGACACGCTATTCACCAGCCCCACGTCGCTAACGCTCCTGGGGTAAATTCAATCATAAACTTCTGTCGCCTAGGCTCCATAAGCTTAGATTTCATTTATACTCCTGTGCTAGCCCCTCGTCAAGTAAGATTTGATTAAGCAGCTTACCTTTAAATGAGCACGCAATCTTGCGGAACGCAGTGCTCGCAAGTTGCTGTGCGAATTTACTCCAGCCCTGTTTCTCAAGGGCGCGAAGCTTCTACTTAATTATATTTCTGAGCCAAGCCATTATTAAATAACTTTTGGCTCAGCAACTTATCTTCCCAATTTCTTTACCCTAGCAAACTCAATATTACCTTAACCATAGGTTCTTTTTCAGAGGGTTTGCTAGCAGCAATCATAAGCGTTAAGGCGACAAGGGCATTATTATCAATTCGTAGGCTTCCGTCTTTACGCAAAAGAATCTTATTTTTCTGTAGAAAGCAGATAAAAAGCGCTGCAGCAATACGTTTGTTCCCATCAACAAAACTATGATTTTTAGTAACAAAATACAATAAGTGCGCAGCCTTTTCTTCAACGGTAGGATAAAGGTCTTTTTTGCCAAAAGTCTGATATATGACACGGATCGAACTTTGAAAACTTCTATCTTTTTCTTGGCCAACAAGGTCAGAGTCTTTAAATTTAAGCTTCATGGCTTCAATAATATTCCTGGCTTCTTCATAAGTAAGCTCAAATTTGGCGTGTTTCGTTCCTTTGGGAACAGAAAGCCTTTGATGGTCATAATTATCCAAGATATCAAGCGCCCGGCTGTATTCTGTAATGACTTGAATCAATCCTTTAGTTTCACCAGATACGCTCTCAAGGCTAATAACATTCTTAAGAAGATTGAGGGATTTCTGTAGTTCAAAATATTTATGCTCAGCAGCCTTTAGACGTTTTTCATTAATCGTATAGCCGTCAACTAAATGTTTTCGAAGCACGCTTGTAGCCCAAATGCGGAATTGGGTGCCCCTTTTTGATTTTACGCGGTACCCAACTGAGATAATAACGTCTAAGTTGTAGAAATTTGTCTCGTAAGATTTTCCGTCAGTCGCAGTTCTCCGGAAATTCCGGATAACTGATTTCTTGCTTAATTCTTTTTTTTTGAAGATGTTCTGAATATGCTCATTAACTGTCCTGATGTTTTTGTTAAAGAGCGTAGCCATTTCTTTCTGTGCAAGCCAAACGGTCTCTTTTTCAAGGCGAACCTCGACTCCTTTTTTATACAAAACAATTTGACCTTTTGAAGACTTATTAAAATTCATCGTATGCCTCTCTTAAAAATACTTGGATTACATTAAAACTTTAAATAAGCCTCAAGCTTACGGAACGTTAGTGAACGTAAGCTTGTAAGGCGAATTTACTCCAGCCCTGACTCTCAAGGGCGCGGAGTCTTACGATATATACTAATATTATATATACCACACATCCGTGTGGGAGTCAAGAAAATGCTGCTCTACGCATATTTTTGAGCCAAGTTATTGTTTAATAACTCCTGATTGAGCAGTTTACCCGTCCTCGCCACAACATTTGCGTCAGTTTCGTTAGGCAGAAAGAAGATATTGGCGAGATAGCGGTCGTATTTATCGCTCTTGTGCGTTTGCACAATAACAAATTTGCAATCCTTAAGCGTGTTTTCAACAAAGTGTTTGGCTTTTTGGCCTGCTTGAGTATTTAACTCTGGCAATCAATCCCGCAAAGACGCAATTTTTGCCGCGTCAGCGTTTCAAAACCGCAATCAATTTGGCTCCAGAGCGTGTCACCATCAATAATCCTTTCAACGTAGGCTTTGTAAGTGTACTGCGGTGTTTTGCTAATCATTGCAGAAAGCTTTTGGGTAGATTTAATCTCGCGAATAATATTAAAACCAAAATCAACAAACACAGATTTTTTCTTTGGCGCAATCTTTACATTCTTGGCAAGAGTGAAAGTAGTAAGCTCTCCTCTTTTGAAAACAATTTGATGAATTTCCGTTGGATTCTTAAGCGGTGGAGTTTTTGGGAATTTAAGCGCGAGCTGCTTTTTAAGCTCGCGCACAGAAAGCTGTTTGTTCACACAACGGCGTTGCCACTCTAAACGCTTATTGTCATCTTTGATTGTTAAAAGGGTTTGATAATGATTCCACTCCAATTCCGTGTACGTACGCGGAATTGGGAATGTTTGATGAAATCGCACAGTGTTCCGAAGTACAGTCTCTGCGATTTCAAGGTCTGTTGCTAATCTTTCAAAAAGATGCTCACCGTATTCGGCGCGGTCACTGTGGTGAAGTAAATGTTTTGAAATGGCTTGGCCTATTTTCCAATAGGCTGTGATTTTGGTGTGCTCTATTTTCTTCTTACTGTTTACAATTTCATTTTTAATAAAACTGGTGAGCGTTTGATAGGTGTTGTTTGTTAATTTTTTAGAGGAATTGTTCACGTTGTACCTCGCTAAAATTGATTAACAATCTTTTTTCGATTAGTTTATTTTAACACGGAATAAAAATAAACTCTAAAAGTATGAAGATTTTTTAAAGCGGATAAAAAGTTATTTTAAACAAGAAAATTGTGAAGGGTCGAGGAAATTTCAGAAATGGTGAGCGAGTAGTCTCTGTCACAAAAAAGAATGACGTCTGCCCAGGCCTTTGTGCCTGAGCCGTATTTTTCGAATTCATGGATATTGCTTCCGA